>DAHVAI010000046.1 GCA_027314685.1 Nitrososphaerota archaeon
CGCCTTCAATTTTCGAGGAGAGTTCCTTTATGTTCTCCCGCACGCGTTGTTCCTGTTTTGCAAGAACTGTGCTTCGAGTGCTGGAGAGCTCCTTTCGCTCTTCAAGATCCTTAACGAGCTCGTCCTTTTTTGCCCTAACAAGGATATTGCCTGCAGTCTTGTACACTGCATCTGAATCACTCGCTTTTTTGAGTTCTATAATTGCGCGGTCGACTTCAGCAGACTCTACGTCAAGTTGCTGCTTCTGTACCAAAATTGCTTGGAGGTTCTGTTGAAGCTGTTCGAACCTAGCTAACTGCTCCCTAAGCCAGGGTGGAACCTCGTTTGAATTGCTCATGTTTTGCTTTCAGATTTTTATAGTCTAGTTACTCTATTCAGTCTTTCTGGGCTCGCTTTCTTATCGCGTCTATTGCATTCATTGATGTCGCAACTAGTCTTAGACTTGTGTTCAATGCCGCTCTGAGCGATGTTAGATCTGCGGCAAGGATCTTGATAGTCAACCGTTTGCCATTCCGCTGAGGCGTAAACATAATCTTGCATCTTCTGGTATCTTGACGTTCTAGATGCATGGCGGCCAGAATTGCTTTGATTACGCTCGAATCAGCATTAAGCTCAACATTCAGCTCAGCTGCCGAGACCTTTCTCTTTCGTCTGGTATCATTCTGTCGCTTTACCAGCAGAGCTCAGACTCCCTGAGCACTCATACTTTCATTGAAGCTATGTCGTATGCTTCGCCAGCAATCTTGAATCTGCACGTCGTGCAGCTCCAGATTCCAACGCTTTCTCTTCTGAATCTAGTGGAGCCACATGAAGGACATCTTCGGGTGTGTTTCAGACCATTCATAATTCTACTGTATCGTTTGCGAACCGTGGAGCCATACTTTGCGCCTAGACCCTTCAGGGTTTTACGCTCATTCATCTTAGACATAGTTAGCGCCGCTCTTCAGAATTTCCCGGATTACTGCACCTTTAAGCTTAGCCGTCTTGACGGCTTCAATCACTTGATCTGGAGTAAATGTTCCAGGAAGCCCCTTCTGACCAGCGCATATGTTGCCCCTGTCGTCAGAAACGAGAGTTATTCGAGATTCCATTACTGCCTCCTCTTCAGGAGTAGGATCGACCAACAATTGATCACCAATACGTGCTTGTGTAATGGCCACGGGAACCGTTTGAATTGGCAATGGAATTGTCTCATTAGTCTTGAGAGGTTTCCCATCCGCATCAATTGTGTACTTTGGAATTCTGGTCATTAAAAGCGCTGCGATTACAGAATAAGATGTTGCGTCGAACAGATTACCATCTACGTTAATTATACTTACATCAACGAAGACAGCATACACGTGTTTTCCTTCGACAAGTACAAGCTTCGAAACATCAATCATTCCTGACTCTCTGACACCGCGATCTGTGACTCTTGCAAGTTCGATAGTGTTCTCATCCGGAGGACCTGGTTCCGCATATGGCGAAGCAAGAGGGAGTATTTCCGCACTCACAACCAAGAGCCCTTTGTCCGGGGTATCTGGAAACGGGGTACCAAGACTCACCTTTACACCAGCGATTACCTCGGTGTTACCAAGTTTAACTCTTGCAGAACCTTCCGCTTTTTCAATGACGCCGGTTTCAACGATTAGTTCACGCCCGTCCTGAAAACCGCGGCCATCGAGTCTCTTACCTTTGGAGAGAACTTCGTTCATTTGAGCGCGTTTCAGCTGTTCAACAACATACGCCTTCTTTACCGCCGACATCACTGACCAACCTCCGTGTTCTCATCACCAAAATAGCGTCCGATGAGTGCCTGCCTCTGCAACTGATAGACTTTCCTGCAACCTTCCAGTGCCCAGTTAAACGCCTTATTGAATTCCTCATCATTCAACTGCCCATCAAGTTGAAGCAGCGTGACTTCGTTAGTGCTGGGCATGATTGCTATTGGCAAGTCAGCCTGGCCCTCCTTGTCCTCAGTATCATCAACATCAAGAACTACTTGACCCGCGACCTTTCCAGCTGCGCATCCAACGACGAGATCCCTCATGTTGATGCCGGCGTCAGCGAGTGCTACCGAAGCAGCGCAGATACTTGCGCATCTCGAACCACCATCGGATTGAAGGATTTCAACGTAGACATCAATCGCAGTCCTTGGATAGTCTTCTAGCATCAGTGCTGGCTCGAGTGACTCCCGAATGACTTTCGATATCTCGATCTCTCTCCTTGACGGAGCCGGATTCTTTCTTTCGTCGGTCGAGAACGGCGACATATGATATCTGCACCTAAGTAGGCTCCTATCTGGAAGTGCGCTATGTTTGGGATGAACTTCCTTCGGGCCATAAACAGCCACGATTATCTTGTTTTTCCCAAATTGAATGTATGAAGACCCGTCAGCATTTTTCAACACGCCAACTTCTATCTTCACTGGACGTAGCTCGTCCAACTTTCTTCCATCGTGTCTTAGTCCTTCAGAATTTATGAGACTACTGCTGTCTCCACCTTGTTTTCCCATATCCATTCACCTTAATTCTATTGCCTTACGGACTCATTCTTCCTTTCGTTCTTCTTCTTCGTAGACTTGCTCCATCTGATCCGAGTCGCCAGAGACTTCGGAAGATTCAGGCTGAGTCCCACCTACACTAGATTCGCCATTGATCTCTTCTTTGGGTGTTGTCGGCAAGCCGAGCAATTTCTGCACTCTCTCTGTGAGGTCTGCGGAATGGGCTTCCTGCTCTACAAGGTTCACTGCTTCTGCAGCTTTTAGAGCGTCCTCGGTTATTCCCACAATTATCACCACGCCGTTTTGCCCAATGAGCATCCGGCATCTTGTACCTGCCTCTATCGACTTGATCATTGACCCCTTCTTTCCAATCAACCTAGGCACTTTTGCAGGAGAAATCTTCACAACTTGGCCACGCGGAATTCGTCCGAGGCCGGGGCCCGAAATCGAGAGCAGCGGATCCCTAGTTCGATCAAATGCAATCACACGAGCTGCGATCATATCGCCCACTTTCAATTTGTCAGTCAGTGAATCCTTTGCCGGCGAATAATCTCGTCCAAACACAGAAGAGGCAGGGAGAATTCCAAAGAAACAAGAATTAATATCAGCTTCCCAGGCAAATGCGCTGTAGTCAATAACTTTCCCCACTACAAGATCGTCGATTCGGGGTATGTATGGTCCCGATAGCGCAATCACGCGGGCAGTGTCGTGACCTACTTCTGCCATTCCAACACGTGTAGCGACCAGTTTGTCCCCTACTCTAACAACATTGAGGTCAGCACGTACATTTCCCCTGGCAACTACTTCCCCAGGGATTACATATCTTCGCTTTACTTCCTGCACGCAAATCACTGTAAAATTCAGACTAAATTAAGTTTCTATCGTATTAGAGTAGCCTGAGCGGCGCCTTTGGTCAATGAGCCAAGTCGGTCCAGTAGCGTCGCATGCGCACCAGCAGGTATTTCAATTATTACAGTCAATCCACCGTCGACTCCCCAATCCTCTTTCAATATGTCCCCTGAACCTTTGAGTGCGCCGAATGATTGTGAAGCAAATTGAGAGGGCACTTTTACAAGTAATTTAATTCGCTCAGATTTAAGTGGTAAAATTCCTCGCAGCGCGTCCACAACTCCCTTTGTTTGCTCATTAACGTCTTTGAAAGGGTCAATGGTGAGACGAACTTCTGCCATAGCTTGCTCAACCCTAAGAGGAGGATGTGGCAATCCAGTTCTAGGGTCTACAAAGTTCCGAGCTATATTTGATATGATCTGCTTTCTCTTTTCCTCCGTCAATCTTCTGCGCTGCTCAGTAGTGAGGTTAAGCTCGCCCTTCCTGAGCACTATTTCAGCAATTTGAAGAAAATTGCTGCTCTTAAATGCCTTCGTCAATTTCTCCGAAGGAACTCTAAGCCCCTTGTTGGCATCAGAGTATACCTCGTCGACAGCCACCACTTGAGAAATTTCCGCCTTTCTACCTAGTTTGAAATCGAGCGCAGGGTCCGGATGCACCAAAATCTCAAAGTGTTCCCCTTCGACCGTTAACCTCACGGTACTAAATCTGG
>DAHVAI010000075.1 GCA_027314685.1 Nitrososphaerota archaeon
TTCTGCCTGGTGGAAGACAACATTGAAGAGATCGACAAGCCCTCTGCTGCTCCTGTGCAAAATGAAGCTCCTGTGAAAGCGTCCGAGTCCTCCAGTGCGCTGCGAAAGATGCTTGAAGAAAAACTTGCGATTGTTTCAAAACAGCTCGATGCCACGACAGACATTCAAGAACAGGCAAAGCTGCTCGACCTGATTTCAAAATACTTGGAGACTTTGCAAAAGCTGGGAAAATCATGACAAGACCTGAAACTATTCCTGAATGCATTGGATGCGGAACGAGTCTCCCAGAGGCCATAGAAACGAACAAGATAGGAGATGAGTTCATCTGCGATTCATGCAGGAACGAAATGATGTCCTCTCTTGAGGGTGCATGGAAAAGGCATTCCGCCTTCCTTGATTCTGCGCTCAACTAGCGATCTTTCGAAGGATGTTCTTCTCAAGAAACGCTATTGTCTTTGAGTAGGCGTCCACCTTGTTCTTTGTCTTCCTAAAGCCGTGCCCCTCGTCACCATAGACCAGGAGCTCGAAATCTCTGCCATATTTTTCTAGCTCGTCCTTTGCCTGCACAGATTCTTCAATGGGGCAGCGCGGGTCGTTTGCTCCGGCGACCAGCAGGACTGGTGACTTTACTCCGTCTAGAAAAAAGATTGGTGATGCGGCCTTTAATCTTTCCTTGTCCTTCTCTGGATCACCCATGTTTTGTAGATCCCAGAAACGAAGCTCCTCTCTTTCATTTTGGATTTCTGTAAACCAGTTGAGGAACGGAACCAGAGCGGCGCCGCAAGACCACAAATCAGGATACTTTGCAAGGCAGCACATTGTAAGGTATCCTCCAAACGATCCTCCGGTCACTCCGATCTTCTTTGGATCTGCGAGTCTTCTTTGAACCAGAAAGTCTCTGGCGCCGGCGCAGTCTGCGAGGTCAAGGTCTCCCATCACGAAACGGTTTGCTTCCCGGAATTTTCTGCCGAACCCGGTGCTTCCTCTGTAGTTGGGTCTCAAGACAAGAAAGCCCTTGCTTACAAGCGCCTGGATGAATGGGCTCCACGAGTTTAGTGCTTGGGCAGAAGGACCGCCGTGTATCTCTATTACAGCCGGCAGATTTTCGCGAGAAGCGTTGGCTCGCGCTCGTTTTGGAGCGTTTTTTTTCCTGTTAACTAGCGCACTCTTGTTGGGCATGTAAAGTAGAGCGGGTATGTTCAACTGGTCCTTGCTCTTGTAGGATATCTGCTCTCCGTCTACGAAATTGCTTACGTCAATGCCGTCGGGTAAGCTTGTGGTGAGTTGAACGAACTTGTCATCGGCGAACCTATACTGCCAGAGATCGTATGGATTCCGTGGTCCTTCAAACAGGAACACGATTGACCTGTCGTCGGAAAAGAACTTGGGAGAGCTTGCAATCCCGTGACGAAAGTCCAGTGTTCTGTTTTCGTTGATTTGAAAATCGTGCACTACGAGTTTAACATCTCCTCCCGAGTTTTGCGTGAATGCTAGTTTCTTCCCGTCGTTTGAAAACGTGGGTTCGCCGTATTCGTGATCTGATCTCGTCAACCAGGTTATCCCACGATTTTCTAGCGAGAAGACACCAATGTCGAACATTCCCTTTGACGCTGAAACAAACGCAAGCTTGCTGCTGTCGGGAGACCACGTAGGCTGACTTGCGTCGATTTGATTTTGGTTTTCTTCGATCTTGATTTCTCCCGAGGATGGATTGCCGAGAGAAGTCACGAAGACACCTTCTTCCTGCGCACCGATGTGGCCTGTGATTGCGACCAACTTTGAGTCAGGAGAGATTGTCGCATACTCGTCTGGGAACGGATGATAACTTATTCTCGACGTGTGATTAGTTTCCAGATTCAGAATGTATGTCGCAAATTGCTTTTGATGGTTTGAAATGTAAGCGGCCCTTTTCCCATCTTTAGAAAAGTAGGCGTTCGGATATATTGTGGTATCGCAGTTGGTCAGTTGGGTAGTACTTTTCTTTTCGAAATCATACAAGAAGAGGTTGAATTTTTCATCGCCATGATGGTCGCTCGCGTAAAGAACTCGCGAGGAGTCCGGCGAGAATCTTGGACCTGCCTTGCTTTCTTCATCCTCGGTTAGTTGCACATACTCAACCACACCATCTTGAGAAATTGTTCCGTGATAGAGCTGGAACTGACCGGTCTTGTTAGAGACAAAGATGAGTTTCTCATTCCCTGACACATCAAAATCCACGATGCCGGGGACAGACAGGAGGGCTTCCAGATCTAGCTCATTAGCTTCCAATTTGGATTGCAAGCTAGAGGCCGCAGGTTTAAGATTGTTATGGCGCAGGTGCATCAAGAGCATGCTATACTTCCTTTGTTCCAACTCAGTTCTGGCGCGCGATTGCTCCTTATCAAATGTGCCTTTCCCGATTGACTCTGACTGAAATCGAGTCTCCGATTTGTTGGACACGCGACGATTTACTTTCATGTCTTCTTAGCCCGGCGTACGGATCTTTTTGTAATCCTAGGTTGATCACCAAAAGCATAGATAATTGCGTCAGGAAAGCATGGATGTGAGCGAACACATGCAGACTAAAACCTCGGATAAGTTTACGCCGACCAATAGGACAAAGGTCAGGCGTCATCCCGAGCGTGCACTGTACGAGAAACAAACTGTCTACGACATACTTGATGAGGCGTTCGTTTGTCATGTCGCCTTTGTTTCTGAAGGAATGCCTTGTGTCATCCCCACAAACTATGTTCGTGTCAGAGACACTCTATTCTTGCACGGTTCTCCTGGAAGCCGCATGATGAAAGCTCTCTCCACAGGTGCCCCCTTCACACTCTGCGTGACTATCTTGGACGGAATAGTTTTTGCTCCAACGGCTTTGGGCCACTCCTTGAACTATCGGTCGGTTGTCGTTGTCGGAAAGGCCAAGGTTGTCGACGAAGCAGAAGCGAAGGTGGATGCGATGCGCGAGTTTGTTGAATTTGTCTCACCCGGACGCTGGTCTTCGGTGCGCGCTCCCTCGGCAAGCGACATTGCTGCAACCATGATTCTTGCGGTGCCTCTTGCAGAAGCCTCTTCCAAAGTGAGAACCGGATTTGCAATAGATCTGCAGGAGGAATACCACGGAGACACCTGGACTGGTGTGTTACCTCTCCAACTTTTGCCCGGTGAACCCATTCCCGATCCTCGCGGCGGCGACTCCCCCAGCGTGCCTGACAACATTCGAAACTACTCACGTCGAAAATCTTACCAGTCTTGATAATCGTGGCAAGATGTATTAGACAAGACAGCCACATTTTCAAACGTGCGAACTTGGCGCTTGATGATCCAGTAGTTCTTCTCGCGCTACCACTTCTGGTTGTCCTGATCGCCTACCAGTTCTTCAGAAGAGGAAAGAGGATGAAGCACGACGGCCTACAATCACTAGGTCTCGTAATCGTGACACTCGGAGTAATAGTGCTGATATTCTTCGAATTCTTGGTCGCCTTTGTGTTTTTCGCAACGGGAATCCTGATCTTTATGAGTGGCGAGTTTGTTTCCAAAATAACTTCGTAAAGCAGCTTCTTGGAATACAATTCACTATCGTTCGGGCGCCCCACATGTTTTCTCATCGCGCAACGAGATTGTTGCACTTTTGAGAATAGTCGCTGCAGACAATGCAACCATACCGGACTCTACTCGATTTTGAAGAGTTTTCTTAACTTGTTACTTGGGATAGTGCCGTTAACTGTCTTTTCCAGTACCGCCTGCTTTTGTGACTGCATGTTGAGGCATTCAGACGAACAGAGTCGTGATTCCTTTCTGATTATCACTACTGATTCGATTTCAGATGAAGATCTGTCGAATGCTCTGGCATTTGCCATTATCAGCGCCCCCTTGAAAGCACTAATCTTAGACATTGTTCCGATTGGACATCTGCAACAGCGCCACCCAGAGGTGTGCTGTTGTTACTGATGATGCCTACAGAAATTATCGATCTATCGACAGAAAGCACCTCCTGCGCAAGTCTACTTGCTTCTTGAGGCTCCATGAGGGTGCGAGATGCATCTAGCATGTTGCCTTATCCCAGAGCTACTGTTATTTCATCTCTTAAGAGTTTGATCTACATCGTGGTGCGGATGCGGTTCGTGGATTTTGTACACCGTGAAACTGGTCCAACCCAATTTGCAATTCATTCCTT
>DAHVAI010000076.1 GCA_027314685.1 Nitrososphaerota archaeon
TCGTTCGAGTACTCTCGCTAGCTTTCCGTTTCTGGCAGGCAGATCTATTATAGTCACGACCGCGCCATCATCTAACTTCACTTTCGGGTGCATGTTGTATACAATTCTTATATAACCGCATACTATAACCATGACTGCATATTGTTTATGCCTTTAGAGATGCAAAGCCGATATACTAGTATACGTGTAGACCTTGAAGTATACAACTCGCTTTTGAGCACAAAAAAAATCTTGGAGCAGGCATACAACAGAAGATTCAGTCTCTCAGAAACTATCCAAGTAGTTAACAGGTTGTCATCAGATACCATCCAAATGGTTGCCTCAAAAAGACGCGAATTGGATGAAATGCTGGACGGGAGAGGTAAGGGACCATTGAAGGATTTGGATCTCGCCAAGACTCCTGATCGGCACACTCGAATCCAGACGCCGTGAAACTCTAAGCAGGTTAATATTTCTGATCAAAGCAGGAGCCGCAACTTGGCAATCAATATGCAAGTTGCTGTAAATAAGAGTGCAACATAGGTAATGAGCGAAAGGAAGTCAACTGCGAAAGAGAGTACCCGGTTACCTGCTGCTCAATTTTCCTCAGGAGAGACAGTGCTCAGAGATTATTACGAAGTTAATCCACCATTTGGAAATGTTGCCATAAGATCGATTAACAATGTGACTACTTATGAAGTGATTGAGCCAACGCTTACTGATGACGAAAAGAAGAAAATTGATCGCCTAAAATTACTTCTTCTCGAAGAGGTCAAGGCACCACTCGGAATAATTTATGGTCAAGGCAAGGTGGAAGAATATATCGATCTTAATACGGCTCGGCTAATCAAGAATTACAAGCTCGATATACCGAAGGAAGCACAGGACAAGGCACTATACTATCTAAAACGTGATTTCTTAGGATATTCTAAGATTGATGTGATGATGAGGGATGTTAGGGTCGAAGATATCTCTTGCGATGGAGTAGGAATCCCGCTTTATGTTTGGCATCGTGATTATGAGAGTATTCCTTCAAATGTGACGTTCAACAGCAAAGACGAGTTGGCTTCGTTCATAATCAGGCTTGCTTACAAGTCAGGTGGTCAAATCACTGTAGCACAGCCCATACTCGAAGGTAGTCTGCCAGAAGGCTACAGAACGCACCTTACTTTGGACGAGGTCTCAAAGAGAGGCTCTACATTTACAATAAGGAAGTTCAGGGAAGAGCCACCGACAATTGTGGACTTGATGCTTTGGGGCACAATTTCACCCAGGATAGGAGCGTACCTTTGGATTTGCGTTGAGAATCTCAAGTCTCTTCTGATTGTCGGGGCAACCGCTTCAGGCAAAACAACAACACTCGGCGCATTGGCCATGTTCATGAAACCTGAGCTCAAGATAGTGACTATTGAGGAGCTTAGGGAAATCAAACTGCCGCATGAGAACTGGATTCCAATGGTAACTAGAGAGTCGACTCAGGAAGGGGTGGCAGAGTTGGGACTATATGATCTTCTGAAATCTGCTCTAAGGCAAAGACCAGATTACATAATCGTCGGGGAAATTCGAGGAGGCGAGGCTTACACTTTGCTACAAGCGATTTCGACTGGTCACGGTGGTATCTCAACAATTCACGCCGATAGCGTCCAGACTGCACTGAAAAGAATGCTCACGAAACCAATGGACATTCCCGGGATGCTCCTGCCTTTGATGAGTACCCTCGTAATGATGTCACGTGTCAAGATAGGAGACAACTACGCGCGCAGGGCTACAAACGTGAGCGAATTGGTGGGTTTCAATGAACAGAACAAGAATCCACAACTAAACCAGTTGTTTGAATGGACTGGCGAATTGAAAGATACATTCGAAATGAAGGGTCAGAGTAATGTATTCAAACAGATTGCAGAAGGGAGGCACATACCAGAAGAAGAAGTATATTCTGATATGGAGCATAAGCAGCAGATTCTGGATTGGCTTCTCAATAAGAAGATACGGTCATATGCAGATGTATCTGGCATAATCAGAGAATACTACTATAATCCGACTGCCATTTACGAAATGGCACGACTAGGAGAGGATTGGCATGCCGAAAAATAGACTCGTCAACCGATTCTCCAGAAAGAAACAGGTTGAAAATGAGACCAATGATGAAACCAAAGAGAATAACGTATCCGATATCGAGTCCGATACTATTTCACAGGAAAAACCAGAGGATGGTAGCGTTCTTTCGTTAAGACGGAAGAGTAAGGTCAAGAAAACTAGCGATGAAAAACCGGTCAACCCGATGACGCCATTCGCATACAGCCTTCTAGGAAACAGAATACCAAAATTCCCGCAATATAGAGAGACGTACGAACAAGCAGGTATGCCTCTTGTCTACGAGGCGTACTTATCCACCGGATTTCTAATCGGTTTCATCGTTATGGTGCCGACGTTTGTCTTCTCATTGCTTTTCGAGCTGCGATTCTTGCCCCTTGCGAGAACAATTGAGGCGATCGTTGGAAGTGTAGTTCTGAGTGGAGTTGTTCTTGGAGTGACTATTCTTCTTTGGTTAATTTATCCGCTCTCTCGCAGAAGGAGTTTCAAATCAGAGTTAGAGAGTAAGTTGGCATATTCCTTCGGAATACTTGGCGTTCTGGCTGCTGCAGGGATAACTTTGGACAGACTATTTGAGAAAATCGCGACATCGGAATCTAATCCAGTCTTAGCGGAGCTAGCAAAAAGGTTCTTGAGAGATGTAAGGTTGTTCGGAATGGACTCTGGATCTGCACTCAGAGAAGTTGCAGCCCATTCACCATCTCGAGCATTCGCTTCTATGCTAGACAGTATTGCAGTAGCATACAAGACCACCGGTACCATAAAAGACCTGGTACTGTTTGAATCTTCGAGATTGCTCCAAGACAAGAGTGACAACTTGAAACGCGCGATTTCGAGTTTAGCTGTGATGGCAGAGCTTTATATCACACTCGTGGTGGTTGGGCCCATCATCTTCATTGTGATGCTTTCGATTTTTGGATTGCTTCCAACGGGGGGATTACCAAGCCCGATCCTTCTAATCAACATCATAGTTTTCCTCGGCATACCAGTACTTTCAACCGTTTTCATCTTGCTGCTTGATTCAGTAGTAGGTAAGACTTGAGATGCGGTACATTTCTGATCATTGGAGATATGTTGCATATGGGATGTGTGGTACGGGACTGCTAGTCTCGCTCGTCCTAGCATTGGTTTTGGGAAAATATCATTTGGTCCTTCCCTATGTGGTTCCTTCGGGAAACGCGACCAGGGCAGGTGGATCGACTTGGACATTGTTCAATCGCCCCTGGGAATTGCCATCAGGCTCAAGTGCATCTCTCACTGATACCATAATCGGTTTGGGGGTTGCACTTTCTCTCACACCATTGACATATGTCACTTTCAACAACCACAGGTACCTCAAAACTGTCGCGAAGAATATACCAAGATTCATGCGCGATATACTTGAGAGCACGAATTCTGGGGTTATATTGCCAAAAGCACTGATACAAGCTTCAAAGGAGAATTATGGTCCAATTTCAAATGAAATCGCGATTGCAATGACTAAATTCTCCATGGGGTACGACTTCAAGTCGTCTATCACTGAGGCGTGCAGAAAAATGAAGCATCCCTTCATGTTGCAGGCGGGCCAAATCATTGTAGAGGCGTATTCGGCAGGCGGAAAGATGCACGATGTGTTGGAGTCCAGCGTTGTGTTGTTCAATGGAATTGAGCAGTATGATCAACAGAAACAGACTGAGCTGCGACCATACACACAACTAGTTTACATCTCGGTAGTGATCTTTCTAGTAATCGCATTTATCATCGTGTCGCAATTCATAGGACCGCTGAATAACCTGCCTGTTGCAAAATCTTCAGGAGGTCTGCCTATAGGAAATGGCTCGTTTTCGGTCGGTCTGAGTAAGATACCGCCGGTGTATTATGAATCAATTTTCTTCCTATCGGGTATGCTCGAATCTATATTTGGAGGAATCGTAGTCGGAAAGATTGTAGAAGCATCTGCTCCCGCAGGATTAAGACACTCGTTGGCATTGTTGTCGATTACAATCATAGTCTTCAATGCACCTTTCATAGGTATTTTCAACATAGGCTAGATTGCAGATGATAGAATCCGAGTTGTGAGATGGTTGTCTAAGCAAAACGCAGTCTCCGACAAGGAGACATTACTCCTTAATCCAGAAGTACAAGCAATGATACAGAAGATGATAGACCAAGGATCATTCT
>DAHVAI010000078.1 GCA_027314685.1 Nitrososphaerota archaeon
TCATTGGGTAATATATCACATCAGTTGCAAAAAGATCGGAGGCCGTCGCATTCAAATTCTGATTGGCGATCTGGCTTGCGATGTACTCCATTTGCGTAGTTTTGCAGGCTTCTAGCGCTCCAAAATGAAGCAACCCGACCATTAGCCCATACACCACACCCGCGGCAAGTCCGGCCTTCAAGCCCTGTGAGATTGGCATTGAGATGACGCTTCCTTCAACTCACTCAACATCCTATTTACATCTGACTCCACCAGAAGAAAATCTGATGAACCATTTACACGATGGTGATTACTATATAGGCGCTACAAAACACGACTTTTTCAATATTGACTGCCATTGGTTTTATTGGAGGAACCGGAGATCTAGGTTCAGGAATAGCCATCCATCTTGCAAGGCATTACAACATTCTTCTTGGCTCAAGAAGTCAAGAAAAAGCTTGCGAAGCCGTTGAAAGGATATCTTTAGAAAAGGGGAAGCGAGGATATCTTTCTAACAACCTAAAACCCGTTGAAAACAAAGAAGTCGTCGAAGCGTGCGACACAATTCTACTGACCGTTCCGTATGAGAACGCAATAGACACGGTTACTGGTCTTGCTGCCTATTTCACTGGAAACAAGATCCTGATTTCCGCGGTGGCTCCAGTCATCAAAGTTGGTAAGGAATTCCACACTCAAGTGGACCCATCAGGACTGTCAGTCGCCCAGAGAATAGCTGAGATTCTTCCAAGAACCGTCAAAGTTGCCTCAGCTTTCCAATCTGTCCCTGCACATATTTTGTATGAGGAGAGGTCCATATCCTCAGACGTTCTTGTTGCATGTGATGACGCAGAAACATATCAGACGGTTTCAATGCTCATCTCAAAGATTGAAGGGTTACGGCCACTCTATCTGGGGAGCCTCAATCTGTCTTCAGAGGTTGAGAGACTCACTGCCATGGTATTGAACGTCGCAATCAGGAACAAGCTCAAGAGCCCTACAATAAAGTTCAATTCTTTTTGAGCCGTTTTTCCAACTTGGTCCCACAAACAAGACAGTCTGGTCTCTGTTTTGTGTAGATTTTACCACAGGCTGGACAGAAGAAGATCCATTCCGCCGCAGTTTTTATTCCACCGGTCATCAATGGTCTAGCCTTGATCCCGAGCCGAGATGCGACATTCTCCACAGCAAAATCATCAGAGAGCAGTACAGGCTCGTTTCCCTCGGCAGAAAGTGAGAGGCAAAGCGCCAATACACTCAAGTCAGCCTTTGACAGTTCGTTGTCACCAGTGATTCTTGCAGCGTCTTTCACCTTCTTGTAATGCTCAGAACCCGCCTGCAGAACGTTTATTTTCGATAGAGCGATCAATGTGCGAGTTCTTTCGTTCGAAACCTCGCTGATTACATCAGGGGTAGTAACCAAATTCTCCGAAGTGTTAGTATACGGAACACCTGCGTAGAACGCAGTAGTGTCAAGCACGAGATATTGTTGACTCAAGAGAGTGATTCAAGACCTGCATCAATCGATATTAGAAGGAACGCATGAAGCATCATTAAATAAATGAAAAAAGAAATATGGAAAGCCGACCATGAGCGCGAACCATATCTGTCTATACGAAAAAAATAATGCTCATAGCACCTTATCAAACTTTTCGGCTGGATGCCTCAGAACTGCTCTCAAGCGAGAGGAAGTTGGAAAGCTGTCTGTATGAGCCGGCCTTGGTCAATCTAATAAAAACAGCATCGTTACTGTGCTTTCTGAAGGATATCCGAGCCCCCTTTTCGACCGGGTATGTTTCTTGCCCATCGATTACCAATTGCAGCGCCATATCTGCCCGAACTTGAATCGCCGTGGGCTCAACTATCATGGGAGGAAACCTGTAAATTGGTGCAAGTGGCGTCAGAGCAAAAACGCGAAGTGTACCTTCCAAAAAGGGACTCCCATAAGAAAACGAGTGCCCCGTAGACCCTGTTGGTGTGCTTAGAATAACTCCGTCCATTCTTCTAGTAAATAAGGCGCCTTCCTTCATTTGCAATTCAAATGTAGGGGTTTTAGCAAAGGATTTTCGTACAAGAACTACTTCATTAAGCGCTGGAGGAAGCTGGGTGGATCCGATGCTTGGAGAAACCCTAATTCTTGTCTCAACAAGAAAATTGCCTTTTAATATCTGACGGATTGACCCACCGACTTGGTCTGGTTTGATTTCGGCAAGTATTCCTCGACCACCCACGTTTACACAGAGACAAGGAACAGTGCTGTCGAGCGAGCGTAAGAGTCTTAGTATGGTGCCGTCTCCGGAAAAGGTTAACACGATGTCAAACATTGATCTTGCGAATTCTGAGACCGAAGCTACGTGACCAACTTTGTTCATTCTCAGGTTGGGAAAGCTTGTTACTTCTATTCCTT
>DAHVAI010000160.1 GCA_027314685.1 Nitrososphaerota archaeon
GCCTTCGGACGCGCTTATCTTTCCGTTGGTTCGAGCAGCGGGCCTCGAGGTGATGGACTATCAGAATATTATTCTCGTAAATTTTGCGGGAAGGCGTTTTTACGATGAAACAAAGGGTCAGTATGCGTCCAGCAACTACAACTCGGTACCTGGTTACATTCAGACAAGCTGGCTCAACGCCGAAAACATGGTCTGGGCGCCGCAAAATTACCTGAATGCAGCTATGCAGTATGCAGGAAGAAACGGTGATACGCTTAACGGTGGTGGGCCGATATGGGCAATTTTCGATTTAGAGTCTGTGAAAAGAGAGGGCTGGAATTTAGGCGCTCCAAACACTGACCCGGAGTTCTTCTACGAAGCCAATACCTTGGAGGAACTTGCGTCGAAGGTAAACAAGAACAAGTACCAGAAAGTACCAATGGATGGGAGAGCGCTTCTAGCAACCGTGCAGAGATACAACAGTTTCGTCGATCGCGGGGAAGACCAAGACTTTCGCAAACCAAAGCCAAATTTCAAGATCGATCAGCCTCCTTTCTACGCGGCGTTTGCTTCGCCAGTAATCCATGATTCCAGATGCGGTTTGCGGATAAACCAGAATTGCCACGTGCTCGATCTGAACGGAAATCCGATCAAAGGCCTGTATTGCGCGGGAGAATCAGCAGGTGGTTTCGGCGAACACGGCATGGCAAGATGCGCGGTTCAGGGCTTTATAGCCGGTACAGAAGTCTCCAGAATCTAGTAGGCCATGGATGTCTTTCTCTCAATCAGACTTCTCAGGTAGCTAGCATACGTCGGCTCGGCCCTAATTATATCGCTTGCCGAGATTACGCCGACCAGTATTCCTTCGTCAAGAACTGGAAGCTTCGTGACATTCTTCTCCGTCATTACTTTTGCAGCCTGCTCGAGCGATGAAGAAGCTTCAACCAAAATCGGGGATTTTGTCATAACATCTCTGATCTTTGTTTCTACAGGATCGCGCGACTTTAGAAGCGCATTTCGCAATATGTCGCCTTTGGTAACGATTCCAACGACATCTCCATACCTAGTTACCACAACACATCCGATGTTGTTCTTGACTATGATGTCTGCAGCATTATAGACAGAGTCGGAGTCATCCACGGAGACAACTCTCATCGACATATAGTCTCTTACCTGAGGTATGGCTACCATTTCGAACCTATGTTTGGCATTTTAGCTACATAAACTGCGTAGACGATTCTCAATTGTGGGAAGAAGTTCATTCTTGATTCATTGCGAACATTACCAGTTATGGTAATTGTCTACTGTGTTTATTAGATGACACAGCCCATTAACAGCTTGTAGTGACCATTGTTGCGACCATCACTGGTAATGGAAGTAGCAAAAGATGAAGTTGAATGCTGTCACTGCAAAAAGTATCTAAAAAGAGAATTCGCTTGGAACACTGAAGCCGGCTGGCAATGCAACGATTGCTTTACGAAATACATGAACATTTCAGAGAGACAAAGAGGGCACTTTTCCAAGTCGAACCACCGTTTCTAGGAAATCGGCACGCATTCTCACGCATGAGAATCGTGTCCCATGCTTATTTGGAGCGCTTGGTTATTCATCTTTCGTGCAACGATCAAGCTCTGAAGTCTATGTCTGCGTCTGTAACTACGCTCCCAGCAATCCTGCCGATCTAGAAGAACATCTAAGAGTTCATCCTAGTCATGTCTGGACCACTGGAGAGATTGCGAGCAAAGTAGCACAAAGATTTGCCCGCAAGTTGTCAAAATAGTAAATTGCTTCACGCATGCTGCCTCAAGATCATTACTCTTCTTGATAATCGTCTGCTCTATTTTTATTCACGAACGCTCTAGATCATTCTAGAAGTCATTTGTTGCGAGAAGAGCGTGAACTCGCTCATGTTCTTAAATTGACAGGCAGGAAGAAATTAGCAACAGTTCCGGCCTCCGCAGACGTCGTGACAGCTCTGGGACAAATGAGTAAAAATAACTTTGACATCTTGCTCGTTGACCCGATTGACAACGAGCGGCCGCTGGTCTTCTCAGAATACTCGATAATCTCAAAACTTCTGGATAAGGACCCTGGCCAGTACGGCGCTTTTCTAAGGTCCCCGTGTCTCCTCTATTGCCTTTCTGGCGGCACGACTGGAAGGAACTCAGACCTGCAATCACTGCTCCACGTTTTCGAATCAACTACGTTTGGGTACGCTATGGTACATGACGAAATTGGAAGGATCTTCACGATTGTTTCGGTAAATGACCTGCTCCCTCTTTATGGCCGAGGGATGCTTTCCTCAAATCTCAGAGTAAGCGATGTTATCTCGACGCCAGTATTCTCGATGTCACGGGGTTCCAAGATAATAGATTGCATCCGTGAGATGACCAGTCGAAAATTCCGCAAAGTCAAGCTCGCTAATTGTCAAGTAGTCATATCTGACAAGGAGATATTCTCCCATCTGTTCAACCATGACAGGTTGCTGCGAATGTTCAAATCACCGCAGCATTTGCTTGATGGAACCTTGGAAGATCTGGAAGGAGCGCAGGTTGAATGGATAGATGGAAAGGGCACGCTAGCTGAGGCCGCTCTGCTGATGGATCGCTAGCCTGGAAAGTTTCTGATGTCAGGAAGTGGGATAGTGACTCCTTGGGATCTGATTATCAAGCCGTGGAGACTAGGTAGTCTCAGAATATCCAGAACAATTCAAGTTGGTGGATAAAAGAGGCCGGTTCCAGTTCTAGGAGCCGGTCTTGCTTGGGATTGTTTGTCTCTGAGGAATGGTTGTCTCCAAGCGCCTTCTCTCGTCAATGAACCGCCTCACGGCGTCGTTGACTATCTCCGCCCTGCTGTGGTATGAGAGATCTAGCGCCAAGCTATCCAATTTCGACGCGAGCTCAGAGGGTATCTTTACTGTGACAAATTTGCTCATCGGATCAGCGATGTGGATCTCGTTTGATTACTACTTAAAGTAAGAATACAATTACCAGAATTGGTAATTACGTCTCATATTATAAATCATAGCGTGCATTATTCATATGTAATGCAATCAAACAAACACGCAGAGGGACGACTTTCGGATCTTCTGGAGCCTGTCACAGTGTTCAGTTCAAGCGATCCAATCACACGCATATTGGGCTACCTGAGGGAATCACGCGAACACGAAGCCATAATTGAAGACGGAGATAAAGTGGCCATGGTCTCTGTCAGGGACCTTCTTCAAGTGGAGAACATTGCCTCCGAAAAGATTACTCGGATAATGAAGCAGGTTCCGAAGATAGCTTTGAAGGATAGCTTGGAAAATGCGGTCAAAGTCATGCTTGAATACAGAATACGATCTCTGCCAGTCTACGATGGCGAGAAACTGGTAGGAAAGATCACTTCTCCTTCAGTAGCAAAATCACTCATGTCTGGTAATAATGCAAATGAAGCAATCGCGCGTATCGCCACGCCGAGCCCCGTGTCTGTCGAAGATTCTGATTCCGCCGCCAAGGCAAAGCGACTGATGGTGGATCGAAAGATAGATCAACTGCTCTTGCTAAAAAACAGGAGGCTTGCAGGAGTCGTCACTGCAGATTCCATTATCGCAAAGTTTCTGCCCACAACTGACAGGAGCGCAGCCGGAGAGAGACGTGGTGGACGTTTGGAGATCGAAGTTGGCAAGCTAGCTGATCCGCAGACGATTTCAAATGAGGTAACGGACTCGATAAAAACCACTCTTCAAAACATGCTAAGATCCGGATCAAACTATTCTGTCATCATGGGGTCAGATGAAGTCCAGGGAATTGTCACTTACCATGACTTCATCAAGCTTCTATCGGTGCCACAAAGCGTTGAAACTCCAGTTTCAATAATTGGATTGCCCGAGGATCCCTTCCAATCAGAAATGGCAAAACAAAAATTCCAGAGTTCTGTGAAACTCTTGTCAAAAGCATGGCCGCATCTAACC
>DAHVAI010000086.1 GCA_027314685.1 Nitrososphaerota archaeon
GCAATAAGATAACTGCTTGGGAGGCGGACATCAAATACTATGAGAATTTTCTATATGACAATGAACTATATGTTGGCGCTTTTTACAAGATTCAGAACGGTACGATAGTACCTGTACCATTCGAAACACCCCCTGAAGTGCAAGAGTCGCTAAAACGCGCTATATCCTCTGCCAGACCCGAGATGGCCCGCAAGATAGAGGAGTGGGCATCACTTCTAAACCAACCATTACCATACTTGAAACGGGCTGCTATAGACATAGAAGTGCTCTCCCTCGAAAACAGGATTCCAAACCCCGATCTCGCTGAGCAGCAGATAGTCGCTGTTTCACTAGTATCTGACATATTGCAGCGTGTATATGTTCTTGAAAGGAAGGACAACGAACTGGGGCGCGCAGAAGACTTGCCCAAGAATGCAGAGCTTATCTTCTTTGAAAATGAGAGAGACCTTTTGGTCAAACTTTTCGATGACATGTTGGACTATCCATTCATAGCTACATTCAATGGCGACGATTTCGACCTCAACTACTTATATCATCGTGCGCAGCGGCCTGAGATCGGAATTACGAAAGACGAAATTCCAATAGTCATGGGCAACAAGTTTGCAGGTCTAAAGCACGGTGTCCACATCGATCTCTACAAGACCTTCAATAATCGATCGCTCCAAATCTACGCGTTTGGAAATAAGTATTCTGACCACACGTTGAATGGAGTTGCAGAAGGACTACTCAACGAATCCAAAGTAGAATTTGATGGTTTGATTGGAGACCTTCCTATCTATGAGCTAATCAAGTATAACTTGCAGGACACAATTCTCACCTACAAGTTAGTGTCAATTTACAACGATGTATTGCTAAAACTGCTGATTGTCATAGCAAGGGTTGGAAAGCTGCCTATCGACGATCTCTCGCGCCTTGGAGTCTCAAACTGGATAAGGAGCATGCTCTACTTTGAACACAGGAAGCAAAACGCCCTGATTCCGAGGCCTGAAGAGCTCAGAGAAAAGGGTGGGGCAAAATCTGAAGCTGTAATCAAGGGAAAGAAGTACAAGGGTGGGCTGGTTATTGACCCTGTCAGCGGAGTCCACTTCAATGTCTCCGTCTTGGACTTTGCTTCTCTGTATCCGAGCATCATAAAGGTGCACAACATTTCCTATGAGACCGTCAACTGTCCTCATGAGGAGTGCAAGAAAAATGTGATTCCTGATTTGGGAACTTGGACATGCACGAAGAACAGGGGAATTGAATCTCTGGTAGTGGGTTCGCTCAGGGATTTGCGAGTCGAATACTACAAACAACTCACAAAATCAAAGACGCTTTCAAAACAGGACGTAGAGCTTTACAAGGTCGTGAGTCAGGGTTTGAAGGTTTTGCTCAATGCATGCTTTACCGAAGACACCGAGATACTGACAACTCAAGGGATCAAAAATATGAAAGATATACTCCCAGGTGAACATGTGGTGAACCTCAATTCCGAAACTATGGAGCCTGAGATTGATGAAGTGATAGAAACGCAAGATTTTCCCTACAACGACGAGATATATAGTTTCAAGAATGGAAAACAAGTAGATCTGAAAGTCACCAAGAATCATCGCTTTCTCGTGAAGCAGGGTCAACGAGCGGTTACATTTCTTGAAGCCCAAGATCTTGAAAGATTGACAAACATATCCATTCCCCGGATAAACTCACCAGTTATCAGAGACGACGCGTCAGTCATCTCTCTTTCCGGATTCAGAGGACCTGACAATTTTGCCATTGAATTACCACTTACAAAAGTCGTTGGTCAACACCTAGATTCGCAATTTACTGACCTGTGGCAGTACGCTTCTAGCCTTGCGAGTTATGATAAACAGTCCAAATCATTTGTCTGCGACAATCTAGCCGAACAGGAAATAGAAAAGTTGAGATCTTTGGGTGCAAGAGTTCTGCTATCGTCAGGTCATTCAAGATATCCGTTTGAGTTCAAGTCGAATGATTTCGCTGAATTGTGTGGCTGGATAATATCTGAAGGCCGCATTGACGGGACTCCACAAAAACGATATGCGAATGGAAATTGCAGAGGAACGGACTATCGAGTTGTCATCACACAGAGATATGGGAAAGGTAATTCACGAGGAAATCGATTCCACATCGAAATAGCAAATCTTCTAAAGAGAATGAATCTTCGGTACAAGCATAATGAAAGATCGTTCAGGATCGCAAACCCTGCATTGCATCGTTTTTGCATGGAGCAAGTTTGTAGAGAGGCGAGAAACAAAAGAATTCCTAGTTTGCTTATGGAATCTTCAACTGCGACGAAACAGAGACTAATGCTTTCGCTAGCGCAGGGCAGCGGATCGCTTCGTGATTCGAGATATACTACGGCAAGCAAGACACTAGCTACTCAAATCTGCTCGGTACTGGCACAGTTGGGTTATCACCCGCGAATGTACCGCGATAAGGGAGAAAACGGAGTATATCGGGTAGTATGGAACAGCTCTGCAATTGGTTTGACCGGAGCTGGAGAAGAGAGACTAAAATGGATTGCAAAGGAAAAATTCAATGGCAGAGTATACTGCGTAACAACCAAGAAGAACCATACCGTTTTCGCCGGACGAAATGGAATATTCGCGCCCGTGGGACAGAGTTACGGGGTTCTTGGATTCGAAAGCTTCCCGCTATACTGTCTTCCTG
>DAHVAI010000099.1 GCA_027314685.1 Nitrososphaerota archaeon
AAGGAAACACAGGAATTGCAATGAATCTTTGTTTTTCGTATTCTAAGGACAGAGTGTATGAAGCAAACGACATTTCGGAGGCATCAAACTCCTGGTCCCGGAGCATCCTGAAAAATGTCTCTTGCACCGGTAATGTGATGTAATTAAGATCAATCCCCTCGGGCTCAATTTTTCCGCTTCGTATTGCCTCAGTTCGATCGTATTCCCACATCGCCAGCGAAAGCTTCAGTTTCGTCATGTTAGACCGTGAAAGATTTTCATTATATCTGCATTTGCGCTTGCAATCAAGAATCATCGCTTGCTCGTTTTCGCTATCTGCAAATGCAGTATTTCCTCAAAATTAAGAAATAGTGCGGCTCTACGGAATTGGTTATGCCAAGCTACACATATCCAAGACTCTATCCCGATTTGACCGAAAGTCAGATTCGTGACCTGAAGGAAAGACAAGTACTCTTAATCGACAGACATGTTGCAGAGGAAGTCCTTACACTCGAAGATTGCATGGATGTGCTCGAACGCGCTTACAAGGAAGAAGGCGCAGGCTCGGCAGTCAATCGTCCAAAAGCCAACATACTCATTCCAAGCGAGAATCCAGAATCGAAGTGGTATCGCTACTGTTCGATGGAAGGTGGCATAAAAGGAATGAAGGTTGCGGCCACGCGGATCAAATCCGACATCTGTGAAGAATTCACCACTCTCGGCAACTTGCGTGAAGACTACTATTGTGTTGTTCCGGGCAGATACTGTGGTTTAGTCTTGCTTTTCAGTTCGGAAGATGGGGCGCTTTTAGCTATTCTGAACGACGGCCACATTCAGCACATGCGTGTCGCCGCAACAGTTGCCATCGCAACGAAGCGTATGGCTCGCAAGAATAGTGTGGCGCTCGGCATACTGGGATCTGGAGGGATGGCGTGGACACATGCGTTATTTCTTTCCAAAGTCATTCCATTTGAGAAAATAAAGGTCTACAGCCCAAATCCCGATCATAGAAAGAATTTTGTGAAACAACTAGGAGAGTTCCTTCAAATCAAGACCCTTGAAGAGACAGAGCCGAGTCGGGTATTCTCGGGTACCGATGTTGTAAGTTGTTGCACGAATGCTCACGAGCCTGTCATCCTCGGCAAGTATCTTTCAAAAGGGACTCATTTGACTGTTAACAAATCGAGAACTGAAATCGATGATGAAGCGTTGACGATGTTAGACAGATTTGTGTTTTATGAAAGTCCTCTAGGAATCGACGGCACTCCTTCTGAAACACGATGGACTGACCTGCCAAACTGGAAATTCTCCGGCGGCACAAGGCCTTCTGACATGGAAAAGAGATATAATCTTCTTTCAGGGAAAATGGGAAACTTGCCTGATGTTCTACTGGGAAAATTTCCCGGCAGAGATAATGAATCAGAGATAACAGCCTTTTCCAACGAGGGCACCGGGGTACAGTTTGCAGCAGTTGCCTTGAAAGTCTACGAAGAAACAAAGAGGCGCGGACTGGGAACAAAGCTGCCACTAGAATGGTTCTTAGAAGACATTCCCAATTAGTTGCAATACAAATTTTGAGGACATCGCTTACATCTAGGTGTATCAGACAATGAAGCAATTTTGTTGAACCGTACTTCATTATCTTCCTGCGGCTAGTTGCGATCTTGGTAGCTAGCTTTGGGAAGAGTTTATTTGCAGTTTACTTGGGATTTGAAACGAATCGTCTTGGTCATAGACATTTTCTCTCATATTTACCCAAACAAGTTCTTCAAGGACTACGTTAAGAGTCAACTTTCGTTCACGCCTTTCGTGGATGCCGGTTACACTTCTGAAGGAGATCGCTTCTTAGACATCGAGTACAGGATAAAGGTGCTGAAGAAATTTGGAATAGATACCGCCGTAGTTACGTTGGCGCAACCTAGTATTTGGAGCCATATCCCCGAGAAGGATATGTTGCGCCTTATCCGCGAAGGAAACGACGGCATGGCTCAGATTGCTCAAAAGTATCCAGAGAATCTGGTTAGCGTAGCAACCATCCCACTGTTTACCGAAGAGGGTCTGGATGAGCTTGATCGTTCAATCAAAGACTTGGGCCTCAAAGGACTCGAGATATTTTCAAATTACGCCGGAAAACCAATTGATTCACCGGAGATGCTACCATTCTATGAAAGAATGGCCAAGTATGATTTGCCAATTTGGGTACATCCTGTAACATGGCCTCATTATGATTGGGCCTATGACTATGATCTGGTGAAAATATTCGGATGGCCGTACGACACAACTCTTGCCATTTCTCGCCTAGTATTCAGTGGCGTGCTTGCAAAGTATCCCAACCTAAAATTCATAGTTCATCACTTGGGTGGAATGATTCCCTACTATGGAGAAAGGCTGCGCGGTTTCGTAGACGACCCCATGAAAACAAAGCCTCCAAGCGCAAAACGTGAAAGGGACTCCTCAGAAAGTGCTGGATTAAATCAACACCCTGTTAGTTATTTCAAGAAGATGTACGCTGACACGGTAGTAAACGGAAGTTTGGGCGCGCTGGAATGTGCATATAGGTTCTATGGTCCCGAGCAAATTGTCT
>DAHVAI010000111.1 GCA_027314685.1 Nitrososphaerota archaeon
TGCCTCGGGATTTGAGGGTCCGAATAATTCCGCGTCCCATTGGTAAAACCACCTGTATTTTCCATATTGTGGCTCGTCGTATCTCCAGACTGACGAGTAAGCTCCTAGTCTAACTGGTGGCGCCAAATCACGCTTGGAACAAACATATCGCGTGATGCCAACAGTAAGATCAAAACGCAGGCCGAGATCTCGGTTACTCTTATCTTTGAAGCAGTAAATCTCTTCTCTGATTCCAGGGCCACTCTTTGCCTCTAACGTCTCAAGGAGTTCTAGACTCGAAGGCTCCATCAATTTGTAATCAAACAATCTGCAAGTTTCGATGAATCTAGATCTCACAATCTCCGAGTTTTCAGCTTCTTCAGGAGAGACATCCCTTAAACCTCGTGGAAGCGAGAAATCCATCTTGACGACGCTACTTCTTGAGTTGTTTTCCAATTTTTGCTAGTTGAGCCAAGTAGGCGCTAAGCTGAATATCCGGATTAGCGCCCTGAAGCAACCTATAATCCGCTTCAGCCGTCGCCTGTATCGCCTCGAAAGATCCAGAATATTTTGATTTTGCAAGAGCTTCATTGGCATATTTTATGAAATCGTGTTCTGACATTCCATGAACTTGGAGAAGCTCGATCATTTTTATCCGTGCACTCGAGAAATCCCCTTCGAGAGCAGCATCTATAACCTCTGCGACCTTTGCTTTTCCGGATATCCCGGTAATCTTATTCACGCTCTCGCTCGTAATGTCTCCGAGCGTGGATGCAGCTTGAAGCATGTTGAGCGCATGCCGCATGTCGCCTTCTGTTGATTGGAAGATTGCAGCAAGGGCGGTCTTGTGGTGTTTTACTCCTTCTTTCTTGCAGATGGACTCCAGATAAGTGACGACATCATCTTCTGAAAGTCTCGAGAACCTGAAGACCGCGCATCTGCTCTGAATCGGTTCTATTATGTTCGAGCTGTAATTTGCCGTAAGGATGAACCGCGTAGTTCTTGAGCTCTCCTCCATTATTCTGCGAAGAGCCGTCTGAGCATCGCCAGTCATGGCATCGCTTTCGTCGAGAAGCACAATTCTGAAGGGGATGTTTTCTCGCTTGTCTGCATAGCTCGAAAAGTTCTTAATTCGAACTCTGACTGTATCAATTCCGCGTTCATTGGATGCGTTCAGTTCCAGAGTGTAGTCTCTCCAACTCTCGCCCATTATTTCTCTTGCTACACACAAGGCGACAGTAGTCTTTCCCGTTCCCGGGGGGCCTGCGAACAGCATATGTGGCATTTCATTCGGTCTCTTTACTATAGCCTTCAAACGCCCGACGATCTCTGATTGGTTGATCACCTCGGAGAGGCCTAAGGGTCGGTATTTCTCCACCCACATGAGATGCTCAGAATCCGGAGCGTCAATGGATTTCATGCTCATAGTCTCCACTTTTCGGCTGGATAAGCACCATTTCAAACGAGTGGATAAGGTTTTGCTGCATTGAATATACGAACCAATCACTCAACTCTTAAGGATCAAGCACGACCGAATCTGAAAAGTACAATTGAGATTGGCAATGCTAAAGTTATTATTCTAAATGCAATTGACTCTTTAGCGAAGGCAGATGTCCTCCCAGCCGACGCTTCAATATATACGCGACAGAGAATTCGCATACTTGCTGTCGAGCACAAGGCTGCGTGTGAAGCAAAAGACTTCACGGATAGACATTGGGAGTGTCCATTTGGGACCAATGAATGAAGGCGACGCAGTAGACCTTCCCAGGTGGATTGCCGAAGTATTGGTAAGACAAGGCGTTTGCGAGAGTCAGGAAGAGAGCTTTGCCTCTGAAGTGTTCAAGGCAGTAACTAGGGAGAAAATAGCAGGTCCTGAACAGATTCCACAGCTTAAACAGGACTTTTACCTGAAAATCAGGCGCCATCTGACTTTTGTGCCGAATTCAAACTCTGGCAATGCGGAGGTAGATAAGACGCGCACTTTGATTTATGATCTGATCGCGCTTCGATTGCGCAAAATTCTTAGTATTGCTAGTTCCCTTTCTCCTCCACCTGATATCAAAGAAAAACTGACTTCGGAAGAGTATCAGATATTCGACTCTGTCTACACTTTACTCCAATCTTGGCGTTCGATGACCATGGACGGAAAGTGATATTATGGAATACAGCGAAGCAAGAGTCAAGGATATCTTTGTTGACTTTCTTAAGAGCTATAAGGACGAACGCAACGAACTAAAGTACAGAATTCAGATATCACAGCTTCCGGCAAAAGGAAACAAGTCTGTAATTGTTGATTATCCAGATCTCCAAAGGTACGATACCGACCTAGCCACCAGTTTGGTGCAGGAACCAGACAATTTCCTAAGATCGTTTGATGACGCTGCGGTCGAAACTCTAAACATAGAGAACCCTCTCTACGCTGACAAGATCAAAAAGGAACTTCACGTACGTGTTCGAGAACTTTCTGACAAAATCTCTCTAAGGGAAGTCACGAAAGAACAGCTCAATACATTGATTCTCGTTGCAGGAATGGTGACTAGGACTTCTGAGCTCAGACCACTGGCTGTAAACGCTGCGTTCAGGTGCACCAATCGGCATCTTACAATGGTCGAGCAAACCGGTTCGAGCACGGTTCTGAGGCGGCCAATCAAGTGTGAGACAGAAGGTTGCGGGGAAACCCGAAATTTTGAGCTTGACGAGCGAAAGACAGAGTTCCTTGATTTTCAGGTGATAAAGATCCAAGAGATGCCTGAAGAGCTACCACCGGGGCAACTGCCTCAGTCATTTGATGTGAATATGACGGGCGATCTGGTAAACACCGCTCGACCAGGGGATAGAATCTTCCTAACCGGCATCGTCAAGGCAGAGTCAGAGAATTTTGGTGGCTCCTCACGTAAACTCTTCAACACTAGGATAGAGGCGAACTTTACGGAGCAGCATGGAAAGCGGCCGGAGGAACTAGAGATTTCGCGCGAGGAAGAAGAAGAAATCAAGGGCATTGCGACCATGCCTGGCGCCTTTGATAGACTGGTCTCGTCTGTGGCGCCTGCGATATTTGGCCACGAACTTCACAAGGAAGCTGCTTTGCTCCTAATGGTCGGGTCTCCGCAGAAGAGTTTGCCCGATGGCTCGACACTCCGAGGAGACATTAACATACTTCTGGTTGGAGACCCTGGAACCGCTAAGTCAGAACTTCTAAAGTATGTTGCTCGAATTGCTCCAAGAGGTCTGTTTACGAGCGGCAGAGGAACAACGGCAGCTGGCCTTACGGCTGCCGTAGTCAAAGAGAAGAACGGAATGATGATGCTAGAGGCAGGCGCAACCGTATTGGCTGACCTTGGAGTTGCGTGCCTACATCCCGCGTCAAAAATAATCATCGACGGACGAATAGTTTCCGTCGGAGACCTTGCAAAAGGTGTGAATTTCGTCGTCGGACTCTCCGAAGGGAAAGTCTCGGAGATAGGAAAACTTAGTGGGTTTGTACCAACCTTGAATACCGAGACGCTCAAGGTTGAAAACGACTTCTCGACTAAGCTAAGAAGACGATGGCATCACGGGTCTATTGTCACCTTGAAACTAAGATCGGGATTCGAAGTCAGTGTTACTCCAGACCACCTACTGCTTGATGGTAACACTCTTGGATGGAAGACGGCTGGCGATTTCAGAGTCGGAGATTCAGTGATATCGCCTCTATTATTGCCCCCACAATCCACTTCCGAAGATCTATACCTGTGGAACATTCTTCCTGAAAATACAAAAGTCGCTCTCACCAACGAAGAAAAGGATCAACTAAAGCAGCTCATCTACCAAAAATTTGAGTCGATCGCACAAGCAGCCCGGATTTTGGAATTGCCGCGGCTTCCAAGCTACTTTGGGCAAAGACTACAACCGTCTTTAAAGGAGCTCCGGGTTCTAGTATCAGCTTTGGGAGTGACAGAAGAGTGGAAATCAAATCTGCACATATATGACAAATCTAAGCTATTCGAGAACAAGATAACGCCAGAGTTTGCATATGTCTGCGGATTCATTTTGGGAGATGGCCATGTCTCCATCAGCAAGCGTCGCGCGACCATTACAATTCACCAATCAGCGGTGCATGCAGAATACATTGAACAACTCACAAAATGTTGGAGCAAAGTGTTCAAGACTCCTTTCGAGATCGGCAAACCTCGCCTAGAAGAATCTGTGATACGCGGTCGCAAATTGATTTCGAACTCCTATAACTGGCGCGTAAGCAGAAGGGTTCTTGCCAGCGTTTACACTTATCTCACTCGAGATAACTTGGCAACGATTCTTTCATTGCCATCAGATGTTCTAGCAGGCCTACTGTCGGGTCTGACAGATGCTGATGGTTGTGTGACTCAAAAGCCATCTCTAAAAGATCGAGAATTGTCCAATACATGGAACGTTGTGTACACCTTTAGCTCAAATCGTGAGAGCAACCTGAATCTTCTTCTCGGACTAAGAAGATTTGGCTGTTTGGGCTCCTATAGAAGAGTGAAGCACAGCATTGGATCTATCGTCGTGAGTGGTAGGAGAGATTGTAATGAGCTACATAGGGCTCTTTCTCTGTCTGTCAAGATGAGAAAACATCTCCCCAAACCGCGTCGTTACAATATTTCCGGCGCATCCGAAAAAATACCTTCAAATCCAGTTGCAGAGATATTCCGGCGAGTGTTTGATCTCACTTCTAGAGCGGACCTGACCAGACTCGGCATATGGTCTTCAATATACGAAAGCAAAAACCTACGGCGACAGGCATCGGTTACCCAAGTTTCAAAGATTCTATCCGGTTACAAGATATTCCAGGAAGAAGAAAAGGCAGCCCTAACTAGACTTACGAACAGCGATTATTTCCACGACAATGTCATATCCATCGAAAATTCCAACTATGACGGGTTTGTGTACGATATAATTTTGCATGGTAAAAATCACAATTTTGTTGCAGATGGCACCATAGTTCACAATTGCATTGATGAGTTCGACAAGATGCGAGATGAAGACAGATCAGCATTACACGAAGTGATGGAGCAGCAATCCTATCATCCTTCTGTCGAGATCGCTCTCGCTGATGGTTCCAGGACTCTCATCGGGGATTATGTAGAGAGGCTGATGCGCGAACGCAAAGTTTCCGTCATCGCAGCGAAAAACTGCGAGATTTTGCCACTATCTGAGGGACCCGAGCTGTACTCTTATGATATATCATCTGGGACAGTAAAGAGAATTCGAGTTGATAGAGTAAGCAGGCATAAATCGCCGAAGGAGTTCATATCAATCAAGTATTCCAATGGCAGAAAGATACTGGTTACACCAGAACATCCTATTTTTGTGTACAGAGACCATGAGATAAAGACAGTTCCGGCTAGTCTAGTATCGAGCTTCGACTACGTTCCTGCTCCGAGAATAATACCGAACTCCTCTGTTCAGGTCACACTGATGTTTGGCCAAGAACATGGAAAATGGAACAAGCCCGCTACATATCCAAAAGCCCTGACTCTCGAGCTCTCTCGGATACTTGGCTATCTTACCTCAAAGGGGCACTCATACGCTGGGAGCTCCTACGAAATCGGCTTCTCAAACACCGACGAACTCATCCTCAGCGAAGCAAAGGATCTGTTCCGTGACGTTTTTGGCATCACTCCATCCATCGCGATCAAGGATGGAGTGACAATCCAACGATACAATTCAAAGTCACTTTTCTCTTGGTTTGGCGGGAATTTCCCGGAGATCATGCGCCACGCGAGGGAAAAGAGAGCGCCTGCCAAAATTCTAGGATCGTCCGTCAATATGATTCGCGAGTTTCTACGAGCGGCATTTTTGGGAGATGGCTCAATTGAAAGTTCTGCTGTCAGCTACCGCACCGCTTCTCCTAGTCTGGCTGAAGACTACCAAGATCTGCTACACAAGCTCGGAATCTTGTCAAGAATCGACCATGATAGGTACAACGATTCCTACAAGGTTTGCATTTTGGGCGATTCAACGTCCACATTCTTCGAGCAGATAGTTCAAAAATGGGATAGGAGGTTCGCGAGCTTAGAACGATTTAAGATCAGGAGCAGGGAAACACTACGCGGCCACGATACGCTTCCTCCCCAGGTCGCAGAGGAAATTTCCGTCCTACTGAAATCATTGGGAATCAAACATTCAAACTACTTTTGGGAGCACATTAAGAAACACTTCGGGATCGACCGTTCTATTGCTGAAAAATACCTTGGAGTGATCGAAGGAAAGTTATCATTGCTTAGAGAGTTATCGCGTTCAGATTGGACTTCCCTGAGGGCGGAACGTTTGAAAATTGGGTTATCCCAACAGAAGCTAGCAGATATCTGTCATATGAAAAGGAGCCAGATAGCATATCTTGAAGCTGGCGGCTACTCGATGGACGCTGACAGGCTCATCGATCAATTGAAGTTTGGCGTCACAAGGCATGCAGCTGCACTCGGTTCAGAGTTGGAGAGGATTAGAGGACTGCTTGAATTCAGATTCTTTACAATATTGGAAGCAGTCAATGTGCCAAACACTGGAGACATCGCAAGCGAGTGGGTATATGATGTGACCGTTGAACCAACTCATACTTTCATCTCAAAGGGGGTAGTACTGCACAATACCGCAAGTGTTGCGAAAGGGGGAATCATTGCAACTCTCAATGCGAGAACAAGCATTCTAGCAGCAGCCAACCCGGTAGACGGAAAGTACGATCCGTACAAGAACATCTTGGACAATGTCTCGCTGCCCATACCCCTCATGACTCGCTTCGACTTGATTTTCATCATAAGGGATGATCCAGATCCGTCGAAGGACGAAACCGTCGCAAGACACATTCTAGACATGAGGGCCAAATCCTCATTTCCGACAGCGCCGCCGATAGAATTTGAACTATTGAAGAAATACATTATCTATGCAAAGAAGCTAGACCCAGAGTTTACGGAAGAAGCTAGCAGCCGATTGTCAAGCTACTACATCAAGCTGCGGCGCGAAGCATCTCCGGAGCAAATGTCTGTCACTCCGAGGTGGCTTGAAGGCATGATCAGGCTGTCCATCGCGAGAGCGAGATTGCTACTCCATACTAGGGTGAACGAAGACGATGCGTTACATGCCATAAATCTGATTGAGCGAATGCTAAACACAGTGGCAGTAGATCAAGCCACAAAGAAGGTCGACATTGGTGTTCTTTACAACAGACCTGCGAGCGAAAAGGGCTTGAGAGAGGCGGCTCTAGAAGTTTTCAAGAGGCTATCGGGAGAGTCGAAGGCACCAGTAGAGGACAAGGTGTTCTACGAAGAAATGGAAAAGACGGGCAGGTTCACCAAAGAGCAAGCTGAGAAAGTCTTCCAAGATATGTGGAAATCAGGGGTTATCTTCGAAGTCAGAGCCCATTTTTTCAAGAAAACATAAAGGCCCATCAAACACTCTCATGAGAATTGCGTTTTGCTGATCAGTGAAATTCCAGAGCTTTCCTCCACGTTCGTGGAAGCTATCAGAGCCAAAGGGTATGAGGAGCTATACCCGCCTCAGGCGGATGCAGTAAGGTCAGGAGTACTCGATGGGAAGAATCTTGTTCTTGCCACGCCTACTGCCAGTGGTAAAACGCTTGTCGCAATGATGGCTGCCATAAGGGCGATTGAGCGCGGAGGAAAGGTTGTCTATCTTGCCCCTCTGAGAGCTCTCGCTTCAGAGAAATACGAGGAGTTCAAAGAAGTCTTCGAGAGCATAAAGAGACCCGGTTCAAAATCCAGACTCAGAGTCTTCATTTCAACGGGGGATTATGACTCTTCTGGAGAGTCACTCGGAGGCGGCGACATAATCGTCCTTACAAATGAAAGATTCGACTCGGTCATAAGGCACAATGTCTCGTGGATTGACTCGATTTCGCTCTTCATTGCAGACGAGGTGCACTTGGTTGGAGATTCGCATAGAGGTCCGACGTTAGAAATGATACTCGCGAAAGCAAAGAAATTCGTACCTTCTGCACAGATACTAGCTCTTAGCGCGACAATAAGCAACACCGATGACTTGGCTGAGTGGTTGAATTCTGAACTCGTGGAGACCAATTGGAGACCAGTTAAGCTTGTCGAAGGAATCTACGATTATGGAACCATATCCTTCGTGGATGGTGGCCAGAAGAAGATATTGCAGTCAAACAGTGGAGCGCCAATTGATGTTGCTATCGACGCAATAAAGGATGGTGGACAATCACTGATATTCTGCGACACAAGAAAAAAGTCGGTAACTGCTGCCGAGAAAGCCGCGGACATTCTCCCAAACTTCCTGAGCTTTGATGAGAGTGCAAAGCTTCGAGAGATTGCACACAAGATTAGTACAACAGGCGAAGAGACCGAGATTTCCAGACGACTAGCGCATGTGGTGACAAACGGAGCCGCGTTTCACCACGCAGGTCTTGATTCCAGTCATAGGAAGATAGTCGAGGATGCGTACCGAAATAGGTCAATCAAGATACTAACTGCTACTCCGACACTCGCAGCGGGCGTGAACCTTCCCGCTCGGCGAGTTGTCTTAGCAAGCCTGTTCAGATACAATGCAGAGGAAGGCGGGCAGACTCCTATAAGCGTGAGGGAGTTTAAACAGATGGCAGGCAGGGCTGGCAGACCAAAATATGACAAGTCAGGCGAGATTGTATTGATAGCTGGCGGCCAGATGAGCGCGCAAGAGATATACGAGCACTACGTCATAGCGAGTCCTGAACCAATTCGTTCCCAGCTCGCAGCAGAAGGAC
>DAHVAI010000023.1 GCA_027314685.1 Nitrososphaerota archaeon
TTAAGCATAGGGAAGATATTGCCAAAATCAAGCGAAGGCATTTTTTGGATCATGTATATTGGGGCAAGCCAATAACTGGATACGGGGACCCAAAAGCTAGGTTGGTGATCCTAGGTCTCGCGCCCGCAGCTCATGGTGGTAACAGGACAGGAAGAGTCTTCACTGGAGATAACAGCGCAAGATTTCTTGTGAGACATCTGCACAAGTTCGGTTTTGCAAATCAAGCAACGTCGGAGGCGCGCGAAGACGGATTGCAATACAATGATTGTTACGTTACTGCGGCAGTCAAGTGCGTGCCACCACACGACAAGCCAACTCGACAGGAGATTGAGAATTGCTCACAATATCTGGAAAAAGAGCTTGCGATCATATCAGGAACCAAGGTGGTACTGGCTCTTGGAAAGATTGCATTCGACTCTTATGTAAGTGCAGCAAAGAAGCGATATGGAATTAAAGAAAGATTCGTCTTTAAGCACGGAAAGAAATACGCAATTTCAAACGACCTCCCAATCATTGTCGCATCCTATCACCCCAGCCCTAGAAACACAAATACGGGGAAGATGACGAGCACGATGTTCTCTTCTGTGCTTCGGAGGATAAAGAGAATGCTAGATCAGGATATTCCGCAATGAGAACTTCCGGCCTCCGTTGCAAGACTTTTAGGCTGACATTGCGTTAATCTTCAACAAGCTAATCTGGGTGTTTGGATGTCAGATAGTTTAGGCATGCCTGAGGATCGGGGTTTCGAGTCGTTATTGCTTGACGAATGGCTCACCAAGTTTGGTCGGATTTATGGGAAACGACACGATAAGCATACCACCGAATACATGATCTCGCGGCTCGTGGAAGAGGTCGCTGAGATGGTGAACCCAATGGAGACCCAGGACAAAGCGTTGATCTCGCCTTGTCTTGCAGATGTATTTTCATGGACTTGCTCACTCGCTTACAAGCTGAACATAGACATAGCTTCACTTGCTTGGCAGAAATACGGGAAGCATGCTCCTAGACCTTTTTGGACGAAGGAAGATGCATTTCACGTGTCATTGGCGGATTTCTCTCAACCCAACACGCTCCACGATTGGCAGGTTTTCATCTCAAAGGTGTATCAGAAGGAAAACACTCTTCTGACACCAATGAATGCGTTGGTCGCAATGATGAAGGATGTGGGGGATCTTGCCATGATGAACAGAAAGAGAGCAACTCTAGATCAGATATCGTCCAAGCTAGCCGCAATACTTGCGTGGACCCTCACAATATCAGAACTCTTGAAGCTTGACCTTGCAAGTGTCGTGAATGCGAAGTACGACGATCATTGTCCAGTTTGCGGTCAAGAGATTTGTGATACAGACGTCTGCCATCCGCTGACAAGCATGTATGTGTCATTTGGTGCAAGGACCACGGATGAAGAGAAATACGCAATACTAGACACCGCTGCAAAGTTTGGATTCAGGGTACTCCTCAACCCGTCAGTTAAGGTTCAAAGCACGAGGGATTTGTCCGTGTCACAAGATCTGATCAGCAAGTCGGATGCCGCGTGCATAATACTCTCAAATCCGACGGATGGACCATTGGAAGAGTCAGAATACAGACAGGTTTTCGAGACGTTGTCGAGCTACGCTATGCTCTCAAAAGGGAACGTCTGGATTTTCGGCATGCGGGGGATAACTGACTTTTTTCAATATATTTCCAAAATGCTCTCTTCGGAGAAGATTAACGTGAACTCTTACACTGATGCCAACCATCTTAGAGCTCTGTTTGAAAAAGAGCTTTCATGGCTTGAGTCAAGGAAGAAGATACTTTCAAAATCCTATTGAATACTTGTTGTCATGGGTAGAAATGAAATGACGGATAAGGAATCGCGGCTCCTGAACCTGATAAAATCTAAAGGTGTAGAAAAAAAAACAGACGGGTTTATTCTAGCTTCTGGCAAGAGAACAAACCTGTATATCGATCTGAGGAAAGTGAACCTCGATCCTGAGGGAATAAACCTTGTGGGTGAAATCATGCTGAAAAAAATTCATGAACTTGCACCTGAAGCTACGCACGTTGGGGGGCTGGAAACCGGCTCAATACCAATCTCCACAGCTGTGACATTGCTGAGCAAGCGTGCAAGCCCGCTAGCTGGTTTTTGGGTCAGAAAGCAGACCAAAGACCACGGTCTGAAGAATCTGATCGAGGGAAACCTGACAAGAAGCGCCTATGCAGTAATTGTTGATGACGTTGTTACAACTGGCGGTTCCTCTCTCCAGGCAGTCAGGGCAGTTAGGGAATTTGGAGCAAAAGTGGTTCAGGTCGTAGCAATCGTAGACAGAGGGGCGGTCGAGAATTTTAAGAAAGAGGGCATACCATACTTTGCCTTCTTTGAAGAAAATGATATTTCAAATTGACATTCGCTACGAAAACCAGGACTGTGCTAGCAATTGATCTAGACTATTTTTACGCACAATGCGAAGAGCTGCGAAAGCCGGAAATCAAGGATAAACCAGTCGTCATTTGCGTCTACTCTGGTAGGACAGATGAAAGCGGAGCAGTAAGCACGTGCAATTACATCGCCAGGAATCTCGGGGTAAAATCCGGCATTCCAATAATTCTGGCAAAGAAGTTGCTCTCAAATCATTCTGACGCGGTCTTCTTACCTATGGACAAAGTTTACTACGAAGAAACTTCTGAGAGAATCATGACGATCCTAAGATCTCACGCCAAAGTCGTAGAACAAGTGAGCATAGATGAAGCCTATATTGATGTGACAGGCGACACAAATGGCGATTTCTCAAAAGCAAAGACTTTGGGATATCGAATCAAATCAGAGATTTCTGATAGCGAGAGCCTAACTTGTTCTGTGGGAATTGGCCCAAACAAACTTATTGCAAAGATGGCCGTTGATGTGAAAAAGCCGGATGGATTGACGGTTGTCAAACCAGAAGATGTGAAATCATTTCTGGATCCCTTGCCAGTCGGAAAGCTATTTGGAATAGGTCCAAAGACAGAACAAAGACTTCAAGCGCTTGGAATCAAAAAAATAGGAGAACTTGCTAGCTTCGATGTAGAGATACTCACAAGGGAATTTGGGAAACATCTCGGACCGCACTTGAAACGCTTTGCCCTAGGAATTGATGAAGAGCTGGTCCACGAAAGAGAGGCTGAACAGATTAGCCGAATCATCACTTTGAAACACGACACATCGGAGTTCGATTTTTCTGAGGATTTGAATTCTATTTGCAGAGATATCTCAAAGAAGCTAAAGGCAAGTGACCTCACCTGTAAGACAGTGGGAATTATTGTGATAACAACTGGGTTGAAAACAAAAAATCGAGCGAAAACTCTTGATGTCCCGACAGATTCGGCCGAGGCGATGGAATCTTCAGCCAGAGCATTGTTCGAAACTTTCTTTGAAGAGTCGTCAGCGGAGGTCAGAAGGATCGGCGTGAAAGTTACTGGGTTTGTGGCGAGCACCGCGCCAGGCGATAACACTTCGCTGACAGATTTCTTTGGATAGATTATCCAGAAAGTTATGCTTGAGGAGTGGATTCCGAAGAAGTTGGCTGAGTCTCTTGAGGAGTACTTGTTTCAGGAATGATTTCGCCAGTAGCAGCCCTTGCCCCAACATTTGTGACTCTTATAGTGACTTCTTCACCGGGCTTCGCTCCACGTATGAATACAATAAAACCTTCAATCCTAGCAACACCTTCTCCTCTCTCGCTTCGGTCGATGACTCTGACCTTGTACTCCTTTCCGACTTCGACAGGCTTGCCACCGGATTCGGTTCGTTTTTGGGCCTCTTCGTCACGTCTATTTCTGCGGGGCTGATATCCCGCTGGACGTTTATCGCCATAAAAACTACCACGCTGACTATGCCTGTCTCGATCACTCAAAATTGACCTAAAACTCTCCAGAGATTACATATTTGGTTTTCATAGCTTATCAGTGTTTGGGTGAAAAGCGCCTAGTTTCGAATATCGAGAAACAATATCGACCAAACAAATAGGGCAACAAGTGTCACTGTGGATACTAACACAAGCGACCGTTGTATTCTAGAATTTCATCGGCGAACCTTTGAAACCGCAGTCGTTGCACATCATCTTTGCAGATTTCTTTGTCGCCTTAGCCAAGCCTACGTTCTTGCTGTGGCACTTTGGACATTCCCAGTCGCCGGAGGATACCAATGGCATGCTCTTGCACGTTGCGTAAGTACAAACGAGTTAAAGCGCCTATAAGAGTTGCTTTCAATCTTGAAATATCAGGTTACTTTGGAGACGCACCCTTAATGCTTTTAGTGCGTCGCTTATCTCTCGTTCTCTAGCATCAAGTCTCTCTGAAAGTTGATTGACGTCCGGTCTTCGTTCCTCGCCTATTGTCGAGTACAATATCTGTCGCTGGAGATCTTCGTCGAATGCATTTCGAATGGCTTCGTGAGCGGTTCTTGTGATCCTTTGCTTGAGTCCCAATAGTGCTATCTCCGTATTTGCAATTTCTGTCAGTTTGGAATTTATCTCCTTCAGAAGTGAATCGCTAATCGTAAGTATTTTTGATGGATCATTCTCTCCCTCCAATTCAAGGAGCTGCCTTTGGATGCTTTTGAACTCGGTTTGAGATGTCTTCGCGCGAGCGCTTTCCTGTGGGATGTCATGAAGCACGAACTGCACCGCATCTTTGGTAATCCCGACCGCCAACATGCAAGATCGATTGAGCTGGTAATACTTCCGCTTCGGAGCTGCGAATTCACTCTCGCCGCTGTATGACGTAACAAAACCATTCTTTTCCAAGATCTCTAGATGTTTCAACACTGCCTGCTGGCTAACGCCAAGATCTTTCGAAAGCTGAATGAAATATCTAGGCTCGTCTGCCAACAATTGAAGGATTCTTCTACGGGTTTCATTCCCAAGAACTTCTAACAGAACATCAACATCTTCAAAATCTGCCAGCAATTTCCCTTCCTGTATCCTCTATGTATCTTGAGATTACAATAACCCGATAATCATAAATATCTTTCGCATATAGTTAGTTTCATAAGGTTAGTATCCGAGAGGTTATGGCTATGAGTCAAGGACAAACACCAGTCGTAATTCTGAAAGAGGGAAGTTCTGAAAACAAGGGGCGCGATGCACAGCGAAACAATATTTTCGCAGCTAAGTTGATCGCGGAAATTGTGAAGAGCAGTCTTGGTCCTCGAGGGATGGACAAGATGCTTGTGGACACTTTGGGGGACGTGACTATCACGAATGATGGTGCGACCATCCTGAAAGAGATTGATGTCCAGCATCCTGCTGCCAAAATGATTGTAGAGATTTCAAAGACAACTGATAACGAGGTAGGCGATGGTACTACGTCGGCAGTGGTGCTAGCGGGCTCTTTGCTTGCAAACGCTGAAGAACTAATCAAAGAGGATGTTCACCCCACGATTGTAGTCGATGGTTACAGAAAGGCTGCACAGAGATCCTTGCAGATTCTTGATAAGATTGCGATTGCTGTGCCTCCAACCGACAAGAAATGGTTAGTCAAAGTCGCAAAGACATCAATGGCTTCGAAACTAATCAGCAAAGAGTCTGATTTGCTTGCAACTTTGTGCGCTGACGCACTACTTGCTGTTGCTGAGAAAGTCGGAGAAGATTACAGGGTCGACATTGACGATGTGAAAGTAGAGAAAAAGACCGGAAGTGGTATCAGACAGACTGAGCTGATCAAGGGTATCGTGCTGGACAAAGAAATAGTCCACGCTGGCATGCCAAAGAGAATTGAAAGCGCAAAGATTGCCCTCATCAATTCTCCGCTTGAAATCGAAAAGACAGAGTTTGACGCAAAAATAAACATCAGCGATCCATCGCAAATAAAGCAGTTCTTGGATGAGGAGAATTCAATGCTGAAAGGCATGGTGACTACGATAGCTAACTCTGGAGCAAACGTGGTCATATGCCAGAAAGGCATTGACGACATTGCTCAGCACTACCTTGCGAAGTCAAACATCTTGGCAGTCAGACGTGTAAAGGAATCCGACATGACAAAGC
>DAHVAI010000148.1 GCA_027314685.1 Nitrososphaerota archaeon
GAAAGAATGATCAAAAGGCTACTCGATGAGGGTTGTCAAATCAAGGCTTACGACCCTGTTGCTTCTGCGAACATGGCAAAAAAGTATCCAGCGGGGAACAACATGATCTATTCAAAGTCAGCAGCCGAAGCACTACAAGATTCTGATTGTTGCTTTATCGTGACTGAGTGGAATGAATTTCGAAAGCTCACTCCGGAAGATTTCATTCGTTATATGAGAACGCCTGTTCTCATCGACGGAAGGAGAATTTATGATCCTATGGTATTCTCAGGGAAGATCAAGAACTTTTATGCAATCGGCTTGGGTTCGCCTGACTTTCCCCACCACCACAATAACATTTGGAGAGATCCGGCTCTTGCAGTAAACGTTGTACTAGCGGATTCATCCGGGCGCATATATCTCGTCAGGAGAAAAAACACTCCATTCAAGGGATCTCTTTCGTTACCTGGAGGTTTTGTCGACTATGGCGAGTCGGTCGAACAAGCTCTTAGAAGGGAGTTGCATGAAGAGCTGGGAGTTGAGGTTTCAAGTTCAAAGATGCTAGGAGTCTACTCTGATCCGGCGAGGAGTCCTGAGAAACACGTGGTAGCGCTCCTGTACAAAGTAGACTTTGCAGGGACTCCGAGAGTCCTCGACCGTGATGAGATAATCGAGGGAGGTTTTTACGATCCGCGAACTCTCCCAGAAAGACTGGCTTTCGATCATTCAAAAATGCTGAATGACTATCTCGCAGGGAAATCGGGTTAGTTGCGATGGCAGATCTCAAAGGCTTCAAGGCAGTCATAACTGCTGGAGGTATCGGCACAAGATTACTTCCATTCTCAAAAGAGATTCCCAAAGAGATGGCGCCCATACTTGCGAAAAATTCTGGAAACACGCCAATAGTGAAACCCATCATTCAAGCTATTTTTGATCAGCTCTACGATTCACAAGTTAGAGATTTTTTTGTCATCGTAGGAAGAGAAAAGAGGGCAATCGAGGATCACTTTACCCCCGACCAGGGCTTTATCGAGTTACTTGCGAGCAGGGGAAAGAATCCAGTTGAACTCGTTTCATTCTATGACAGGTTAAAATCATCAAACCTAGTCTTTGTTAACCAGCCAGAACCAGCTGGATTTGGCGACGCAGTACTAAAGGCTAGCCCGTATGTCAATGGGAATTTTCTCGTTCACGCAGGTGACACTTTTGTGATATCTAGCAATACAAACTTCCTTGAGAGACTGAAACAAGCCCACCTCTCACGCAATGCAGATGCAACAATACTACTGCAAGAAATAAAGGACCCGCGACAGTACGGCGTCGTAACTGGCAAAGAATTGCCAGGAGGCATACTGGAGATCGAAAAAGCAGTAGAAAAACCGACGGAATTTGTGAGCAACAACGCAATAATGCCCATCTATATCTTCACAAAGTCAATCTTTGATTCATTACGAAAGACAAAACCAGGCAAAGGCGGGGAGATTCAGCTCACCGATGCTATAGAGCTTCTAATCAAGGAGAAAAGAAAAGTTCTCGGCGTAAAATTGAACGATGACGAGATAAGGCTAGACATTGGTTCTCCCGAGACTTTGATCGAGGCACTTTCGTTGTCGAGCAAGGCATTTGAAAGGAATTGATATCTTTGGACGAATTTGTTCGAACTGACGTTGAAAAACTAGTAAAAGAATTCAGCTC
>DAHVAI010000150.1 GCA_027314685.1 Nitrososphaerota archaeon
ACAATAGGTGCCTAATCAATAATGGTTGTTTTCAACAGGCTGACCAGTTACCATCGACCAGTTATCAAACCCATGGAGGCATCTCATCCTCCTCTGTTTTCAATAAAAGCCAATCCGTCAAGGATTGAAGAAGATCATAAGTCCAGAGTCATGCGTTGTAAACAATTCTCGAAGAAAACAGGACAATTACCGTATCTCGGCAGGGATTCGAGAAGAGGTTGGTCAAATAGGGCGTGTCCAGCAGATGTTTTATTCCTCTATTCCTTACATATGGAAGTGTTGAGATGCTGGCAAAGTAACAGCATCGCTATGGCAGCAATGAGATAGGTGTTGGATTGGATTTCAGTAAGGACTACTATTCGTTGTTGAAGGTTGCACCCAATGCAGATCCGAGAGAGATCAAGAGATCTTTTAGGAAACTAGCGATGAAATTACATCCGGACGTGACCAAAGAGGATAAGAAGTCAGCAGAAGAGCAATTCAAAGCGGTCTCGGAAGCGTACGAAGTGCTTAGCGATATCGATAAGAGAAGAGAATATGACGCAAAGTTCTTAGGTTCTCAGACGAGAAGACAAACATCACATTATGGTCATCGAGGCGTCGACAAGAACGTTGCTCATCCCGGACAAAGGCCAAAGGATGGAAGAAATCGATCTCGGACGATGACCATTTCACGTGAAGAATGGTTGATGGGCACGACTAAGACAATAGGAGTTACAAAGTCATCCTTGTGCCCTGTCTGTCAGGGAACAGCCAAGACGAAACACTTTGTTTGTTCGAGATGTGGCGGCAAGGGGGTGCTTTCGGTAAAACAGCGCCTAGAGGTCAAAGTCTCCCCAAGAAGCAGCAGGCTAAGAATCAAGAATTACGGAAGCGTGAGCTTTGAGGGCGGCCGAAGTGGTGACCTCTTCTTGAAGATTGTAGTCAAGGACGAGTCTACAAACCAGTCAGCAGGTTACGAGCATTACAACCAGACCAAGACAAATACCTTCCGCTGGCCAAGTGAGGACATTTATAATCCTACAAGACAAGGCAACCGGAACACGTGGTCCAAGTTTGAGCCTAAATTTCTGGGGGAAATATCGTGAAGAGAATTACCGATTTGACCCTTCGGATTGGAGAAGAAACGAGGCAAATTCTAAAATCGAAAGAGTAGAAGTCTCTGTCAATCGATCAAGCAATCGCGTTCTCATTCTAACAGCCTTTCTGGGATTCTTTGGCCTAATGGGAATTGGTCATCTCTACGTCGGAGAGACAAAGAAAGGTCTTACATACCTGATTCTTGGCCTATCACTGGCGATATTCTTTTGGTACTCAATCAAGGTTCGGTTGCCTGCCATTGTGGGGCTCACTTTCCTAGTATTCATAGTAATCTATCCGATGCAGACCGTTGGCGCATATTTCGCGTTGAAATCTTGCAATGAGAGGTAGACCGCGCTGGAGTCGTCAAAGTGGCTGCATTTGAACGTTGCCTCAACCTGGTTGAGTGGGTTATATAGTCACTTCTAAGGGGCTTCTCACGTAAAAGTTTACCTATCACGGTGTGTCGGTTGTGATACGCCCGGACAGTCCATTGTCTGAGAACCTTCCTGTTTCCGCCAGAATATATCTATGGCGCCGGCGATTAGACAGCATGCAGGGAAACGGGGAAGGGAAGAAGGCAAGGATTGCGATAAAACCGGACATAGCATACTTCCGGCTCATTTTGGACGGAGGCTGTGTAAAAAGTGATTGCCTGAGTGGCCAGTTGGCATTTACAGATAGTAGCTCTTTTCCTGGATGATTTCCGTGCTGACTCAGCAGCTGGTAACTGCCTTCACCAATTTCCTTGTTCCAACTATGCTCAATACCCTTCTCGAGTTGTAAGCAAGCATTGACTGTCCAATCTCTCCCCTCACCTTCCTGAAACCCTTGAGAATGAGATATGACTGGTTGAATGCCCTCTTCATTGTGCCGAACGGATGTTCGCACATTGCTTTCCTCACAGTCATCATGCAGGGATTCTCCCACAGTCTGTTACGCATGTCATTGATAAGGTTCTGGTGCTCCCACCGGTACATTTGGAATATTGGAATAGGTGACTTCAGACTGGAAACGCCGTTCTGTTTTTTGCCATTTTCGGCGGAGTAAAATTTGCCAGATTCGCCGGCGAATAGTTTCCAGAATCGCCGGTGAATATTTGCCACCCGAACACCCTTCCGGGTGTCCCGGGGGGAACATTCTGGAAGCGGAGGTATGGCACGTGTTCAGGGAGTTGCGTGAAGAGGGAATGAGTGTGAGCGAGATAGCCAGGCAGTCCGGTGTGAGCAGGCCTACTGTGAGAAAGTACATTGCGTCCGGGAAGCCGCCCGTCTATGGCGGCTCCAGTGGGAACGGAAGAGTCTCTCTACTGGAGCCTTACAGGCCATACATCAGAGAGAGGATCGAGGGGTACAACCTCTCCGGCGTGTTGCACCCCACTAGATCCGTACATCTAAGGTGTGGAGACTCAGAATGGAGGTCAAGGGGGACA
>DAHVAI010000151.1 GCA_027314685.1 Nitrososphaerota archaeon
GAATTTAAGCCTATTGCAAGATAAGTCCTACGATAGTAACCACTACGAGCATGATCGCTACTAACATCACGATTCTACAATCAAACATGGAATGGAGTTGTTAACGATCGTTTGAATAGACATCATCAAGTCACGAAGCGATGACTGTGTACTTTACACCTTTATCTTGCGATGTCTTCTTTTCTGCACCATCCATTGATTTGGGCAGCAGAATAATCGAAAATCTTCCTCGTTTCAAGGCTTCAAACGTATATCGCATCACGTCTCCTTCATCGGATTGCTGGGATACACTTTCTGAAATCAACGTGCATTCGCTCGGATTGAAAGACGGGGTCCATTTCCCGGAAGGACTCTCGATTTCAAACAGCATCCCCTTTTCAACCGGAACGTTGCGAGCAATAGGCACAGTTCCAAGACCGTGAATTCCTAGTGCACTTTCCTGAACTTCGATAGTCTTCACCACGTCTGAACGAGTTATTATTCCCGCTAGTTGCAGTGCGTCTGTCAACACAAAGATTCTACCAATGCGATTTCTCTGCATCAAATTTACAACGAGTTGCGCGGGGTCTTTTTCCCTCACCGTGATAAGTTTCTCTTTTTGAATCATCACATCCTTTACAAGCGTTGAATCCCACAGTTCTCTCTTGACGCGTCTTAGATCATCCATCGTGATGCATCCAACTAGTTCGCCAGCACTATCAATCACAGGAAAACCGTTGTGTTTGCGCGACATGAACTCGGATGATAGCTCGCCCAACGAGATTTCTGGCTTTATAGAATCCACATTTCTAGTCATCATGTCTTTTGCCTTGACCGTGGAGAGATCTTGTTGGATCTTCATTTGGTTCATTTCGCTGGAGGCAGAACTCGATATGAACCACCCGATGATTATGAGCCACAACCCAGTGAATACATCTATCGCAATTAGATAGAAGACTCCGGCAAACATGATGAGGTAAGCAAACACCTTACCTACACTAGACGCAGTCTTTGTAGCCTGCATCATGTTTTTGTTTCTCCGCCATAACAATGATCTGAGAACTCTTCCCCCATCCATGGGATATGCCGGAATGAGATTGAATCCGGCTACAAGCGCGTTTACTAGGTACGAGTATTGTAATGGGCCTTGGATAAGAATTGATGCGTGCAAATCGCCTGAAATCATCCAAGCAAAAAAGCAAACAACAGCTATGGCAATGGACGTTAATGGACCTGCGGCGCTCATCTTGAGCTCCAAGTTTGCTGTCGGAGGTTCTTCTTCCATTTCAGAGACTCCGCCCAGTAGATAGACGGTTATTCTTCCGATCTTCAGGCCATTGTTCTTTGCGACTATTGAATGAGCAAGCTCGTGTACAATTATCGAAACAAAAAGCAAAATCGCAGAGAGTATTCCTATCGAAGCGTAGATGGTCCACGAGAGATTCTTGTAGGTCACTGGCATTAGTCCAAACCCTACGGTATAGGCTATCAACGCGAAAATGACCAGTCCAGAGTAATCTAAGAAAAGTGGAATACCGTAGACAGTTCCTAGTTTTATCGCCATCTCAAAGCCCTCCAGTCCGGCACCTAATCGCTCTGCGCTGCCGGAACCTCTTATCCTTGCTGCTTATTCCTCTGTTCGGGGAGTCGGTCTTTCTCCACCAAAATGGCCAGAAATAGCCTTCAGCTTCTCTTTGGTAATGGATGGTAAGGACTCTGAAACTGATTCTATGATTAAGTACTGATGCGCTATTACCAATCGCAATACATCCGTTTCGGTCAATATTCCCAAAAGACGATCGCTTTCAACGATAGGAAGTCTTCTAATGTTGAGTCTCCCCATAAGTGTGATCGCCTCCCAAAGTGTCGTGTTGGGCGAAATCACTGTTAGGGGCTTGCTCATTACTTTACTCACCTCTACGCCAAGTGTCGCATACCCGTTGGCCAACTTTCTCACCAAGTCTCTTTCAGTGAAGATACCCACGGGCTTTTCATTTTCTACTACGACCAAGCTTCCAATGTTGAAACGCTTCATCATTGCCACGCACTCTATCAACGGCTTTCCCACTTCTACAGTCCTGACATCCTTTGTCATTACGCTCTTTACAGGCATGTCTGTGAAGGACTGGGTCCCATTAGATGCCATTATCATCGCTCTTGCTCGTTCATACTACATCGCGATATTTATGGAACTACGTGATTCTCATTATTGATAATCACTCGTAAGGTAAAGCTATGCAGAGTTCCATTCTCAATTTTGGTAATTGTCCTCTAGCTTTAATTTCGCCTCACATCACAACTAATCGTGTTGCTGGAAGAATCTACGGCTGAGAGTTTCATGCGTAGGAATCTTGTAAAGGCATTCTCTGATTCTAGTGCTTCGACTGCAGTCGGGCTCATGGTCAACACAACATCGGCTGTGTCCTTGTGAAAGATGTTGAGGGAGCGTGTCGGAAAAGATTGTAAAGCTCTCTAGTGTTTCTGTTGTGATAGTGACTTAACTATTCTCCGGCTATCCGTCTTATCGATTCGATTCCCGAAATTCGCCCGTACGTTAGAGCAGACAACACTGCGGTACCCGGTGTAAAGTGATGATAGTACAATCCCACGGTCTCTCCAGCAGCATACAATCCTTCTATCGGGGCGCCATCCGCATTGCAGACCCGCCCATGACGATCTGACGCCACGCCACCCCAGGTAAACTGAACAGTACCTTGAACGGGAAAGCAATAGAACGGTGCTTTATCTAACTCGAGTGCCCAGTTTGATTTCGGAGGGTTGATGCCTCTAGTGCACTTTCCATCCAGTTTCGAAGGATCAAACTTTCCCTCCTGAACGGCACTGTTAAACTCAGCGATAGTTCTTTCAAGTTTTTCGTAATCAATCTTGATGATTCCTGCAAGTTCTGCGAGCGTCTTTGCCTCGTACGGTGGAATGTTGGTCTTGATGTCCTTTTCCAACATCTGAATCGAATGTGCCTTTTCGTCGAAGATCACATAAGCTATGTGACCCGGTTGCTTGAATATAGCCCTTGAGACATACTCAAACGATCCACTAATCTCATCCATTCCCTCATCGACAAAGCGTTCCCCTTTTGCGTTGATCATGATGCCGTGGACATATGCCCTAATACTTGCCCTGTAGGAGGTTGATCTCGTATCTACTACATCGCCGTGGTAACTGCCGAACTCGCCAGATGGAGCCGCGCCTATTTCGAAGGCCATGTTCATGCACTCTCCAAGGTGGAATCTTGTAGCTGGCGTATCCATCTTTAGGGCTAGAGCGTCTCTTCCAATGTACTTTGTGAGCATTTCGTAGTTACCTTCAAAACCTCCACCTGCTAGTATCACAACTCTTGCCTGCAAAATCTCAGTTTTTCCATCTCTCCGCCTTACGTAAAGGCCCGAGACTCTGCCGCTAGAGTCGAGATAGAGCTTGTAAGCAGTTGTATTGAACTCCATTGCGACGCCGAGCTTCTCTGCACTCTCCCGAAGTCTTGATATTATTTCGAGGCCACCACCAACTGGGCCCATCTTGAAACCACTAACACTCCAATTCCCCGGTCTTCTTTCCAAGACGACGCCTTTGGAGCGCAACCAGCGAATCGTATCGACGGCCTCGATGGCAAGTCCACGTACATACTCCTTGTTAGCCATGCCGTGTGAATCTTTTAGGATATCTTCCTCAAAGGTGGGATACAGGTGTTCTTCGTCAATCATACGGAAGTTTGAGGTCGTATACCGGGAGTTTCCGCCCCAATCCTTCTCTTCAGATCTCTCCAGCACGACGATGCTACAGCTTCTTTCTAGTTCTCTAGCAGCTTCCGCCGAGCTCAATGCAGCCGCCATCCCCGCGGCGCCAGATCCTACAACGATCACATCATAGCTTCGAGTCGCCAATCGATTTCGGACTCCGCTGTTCACGACAACTTAAAAGATTTGAGCTCGTTTGTTGTTCTACAGCAATACTTCGAAAAATTCAAGCATTTCCATTTGAAAGTTTATAACCAAATCTTCTGAGCATATCACGCCTAATCTTCACATCTTCTTCCTTTTCAATCCCCAATGGCGCACCACCATCAATGACACCGAGTATCCCGCGGCCTTGCTAAGACTCTGAAAATATCACCTGCACGGGATTGGCGGTTGCGCAAAAGATATTGCATATTTCTGGCACGCTTTTGAGACTGTTTAGGACATTGATCAAATAGGTGTCCCTAAGATAAATTATCAAAGAGTGTCCAGAGCCCACTGCGCTGGCGCTCTTGATGGCAAGTTCCTTTAACTCATTATCGGTTCCCTCGCACCTGATGAGACGAGGACCAGAAGACTCGCAAAAAGCTAACCCGAATTTGATTCTTGGGACCGAATTCACAAGAGCTTCAAAGACGTCTTCAACAGTCTTTATGAAATGCGACTGTGCGATGACGATATTCGTTCCTTCGGGTACGTCTACATCTACTGATTTAATTTCCATGCATTCAACTCGTCCTCGGGAGCACGTTGACCGAATGTGAATTAGTCTCAGACCATAAATTTACTTCGCGCAGTATAGCAATTACTTCTTCATCTTGAACTTGCTCGAAGGACGTGTAAAACTCGCCCACGGCCGAGAAAGATTCTGGGCTTGCTAAACAGACAACAGAATCTACCTCACTAGAAAGTCTGTTTATCGCATTACGTGGGCTACTCCAACCGCGATCGTGATGCTTGCCGGCTTCTTCCTTTTTACAGACTCGATAGCTGCAAGAATTTGTATTTCCAGTCGCTATGCCATCGTCCACGATTACAACGTCTCTGTCGCTGGGATTAGGATACGGACGCTTACCTCTGAAGCGATCCATTCGGCGCTTTATCTCACTTGCCTGTCTTTGCGCTTCCTCTCTCAGGTAAGCCTTAGGAACATGCTATGACTCTGCAACCTGTTTATCAAACATCGCTTCCCCATCTTGAGTCACGGCGCCTATAGCAAATTCCGGCTCTTGGGGATGTCTTATTTTCCTAGTGATCACGAGATCCAGCGGTGCACTAATGGCTAGAGCTATCTCTTTTGCTACTGGAAGTCCGCCTCTTGGGATTGCCAAAACTATTGGTTTCTTAAGACCCAGTCCACGTATTCTATCTCCGAGCATCTTTCCTACTTCAATTCTGTCTTTGAACATATCCCGATCACAGGTACTTCTGAAACCTATCTGAAGCATGTCTTGCCACTTGCTCCAAAGTTCCAGGCTCTTCAAACAAGTGGGTCGCACCAGGTACAACGATAAGCTCCTTTGTCTTTGTACCGAGCTCCCTCAGTGTGTATCGATTTAACTTAACTACCTCTCTGTCTTTACCACCCACAAGTAAGAGGGTGGGAACGTCGACTTTTCTGAGACATCCTATGGCCATGTCTGGTCTCCCACCTAGAGAGACTACGGATCTTGCACTCCCTAGTTGCGCAGCAGCTACAAAGACAGCAGCTGCGCCTGTACTAGCTCCAAAATATCCAATAGGAACAGATCCGAAATCCGAAAGCTCGAGAACCCAAAGTGTTACCTTCTCTAATCTTTCAGCAAGCAGTCCAACATCGAATCTCGTATTGTAGTCTTTATCTTCATCTTCGGTAAGCAAATCAATGAGCAATGTGCAAACCCATTATCCTGAAGGATCTTTGTGACAAGCCGGTTCCTGGGACTCAGTCTGCTGTTTCCGCTGCCATGGGCAAAAATTACTAAACCGTGTAGGCTTTGAATTTCAGGCTTCGTCAAGTCACCGCGCAGTATCACCGAATCAACTTTGATATTCATCTGTGAGGCAATAAGCCATCACTCGCAAATGCATGATATCTGCATACTTATTTCGAATAGGACGATTATCATTTCTGGGAATGACAATTCTCATTCTTGATGATCGTGTACTCGGTTTTAATACCGGGCGCTACCAATATACAAAGGTCGTTCAGCCGAGCAGGGCCCTATCCAGGAACACGAAAGCATCGAGCGAACCTCGATGTTCGGTACCGGTTTCTGGCCATCCGGGCGTGTAGGTAGAGACGGTCCATCCGAACTTCGACACTCTCGGATGTGGGCAAACCTTGATGGCTGTATCAAGGTAATGTCTACGTAACAGCTGTTGACGGAACCCATTGTCCTGGATGCTGAACGACGCTAAATCATTCCAGCAACAATCAGGAATTCAGATGTCTCTCCATCTTGCCTCTATTTCTGCAACAAATGTGCGTGCGCCGCCTTACCCAACTAGGAGAAACTGAGCAAGTCAAGAGCTCTGCTCTCATTCTTTCCACTAGATTTTAGTTAGACTCACGCAAGAAACTGAATTTCTCGAGCAAAGAACTTCACGCTGCAAAGATTTCTTCAAGGAAATCTGATTTCTTTATCATAGATATTCAATGTGTTTCAAGATTTTCCTAGAAAGACACAAAAGACATTAGGTAAGTTTGAAGGAAGACTAATGCAAAGAATAACCCTGGGCCGAAGCGGACTTTCTGTTCCTCGGTTGTGCCTAGGAACTAACAATTTCGGAGGAGGCCAACTAAGCGTAGAAACTTCGTTGAAGATAATGTCCAGAGCTCTTGACCTCGGTATCGATTTTTTCGACACAGCATCTGTCTACACTCAAGGGAATTCGGAAAAAGTAATCGGACAGTTTGTTAAAGGGAGGCGAAGCGACGTAATAATTGCAACAAAGGCTGGCATGGAAGGTAACATGCGCCCTAATACTCATCCAAATAAGAGCAGTGTGTCTCGGATGAATATTCTATATCGTGTCAAGCAGAGCCTTGAAAGCCTGCAAACTGACTATATCGACCTCTTTTATGTGCACAAGTTTGATCCGAACATACCACTTGAGGAAACGATGACCACGCTTGATACTCTGGTAAAGCGCGGAACAGTTAGGTACATTGCGTGCTCAAATTATTCTTCCGAACAGATTGCTGAATCAAGAAATATCGTCGAGAGATTGGGTCTGGAAAATTTCATCGCTGTTCAAAACGAATACAACTTCTTTGAAAGGGAAATTGAAAGCAGCGTCATCCCTTACTGCGCAAAGAATGGGATTGGTACTTTAGGGTACAGCCCACTTGCATCCGGAGTTCTTGCAGGTAGATACGAGAAAGACAGACCGCCTCCAGTTGGGTCGCGGGCAACGTACAAACCAAAAGGTTGGCTTGATGAGCACACAGACGAAGAAAAATTCCGCAGACTTGAAGTGATAAAGAATGTAGCTTCAAAAACTGGACTATCGCTTCCAACGCTATCCATTTCCTGGGCCTTGCGTGAAAATGGAGTGAACACTGTGATAGTAGGTGCATCGCGCCCCGAGCAACTCGACGACTGTGCAAAAGCAGTTGATGTGAGACTCTCCTCTCAAATCGTAGATGATCTGAAGGAAAGTCTGTAGGGCGGGAAAACACTCTTTATTGCCAGATTTCAAAGAATTCAGTGTTCATCCTAGATTATGATCTGAAAGGGTGGTTTACACATGATTACATTATCCAACATCGAAACCGCGTACGAGAGAATCAAAGATTATGTTTTTAGAACTCCGTGCTTCCCGAGCCTGTTTCTGAACAAGAAAATCGGAGCCGAGATCTACCTGAAACTAGAGTGTTTCCAACCAACGGGTGTTTTCAAAATAAGGGGAGCTTTCAACATAGAGCTTGAATACCTTGAGAAGGTAAGAGGTAGTGGTATCATAACAGCTTCCTCGGGAAATCATGGATTTTCAGTCGCATACGCTGCAAGAGAGCTGGGGGTTGATTGCACCGTCGTTGTGACAAAGGGAGCAAATCCGGATAAGGTAAAAATGATCGAGCTCCACGGATCCAAAGTGATTGTCGGAGGACCAACAAGCGACTCAATCATTGGAAAGGCTCGCGAAGTGGCAAAGGAGAAAGATCTGTTCTTCATACATCCATTCGACGATCCTTCTATAATTGCTGGCCAAGGTACATGTGGCCTGGAGATACTCGAAGACATCGCTGCATTGGACAGCGTGATCGTTCCAGTTGGCGGCGGAGGGCTTATTTCTGGCGTCTCAACGGCCTTCAAGGCAATATCGCCTAACTGTAAAGTTATTGGTGTTGAGGCAACAGGCGTACCATCACTCTATGAATCGATGAAAAAGAAGAGGCTAGTAACCGTCGAGCACCCGCATACCATAGCTGATGGATTGGTCGGCCAGACGATTGGTAAGATGAATTTTGAGATATGCGAGAAAAATGTGGACGAAGTGGTTCTCGTGACAGATGAACAGATGAGGGATGCGGTAAAGACCTTGTTGTTGGAGGGCCACATCTTAGCAGAACCATCTGGAGTCGCTCCTGTGGCGGCCCTGCTTTCCAGCGCATACAAGCCAAAGATCGGTGAAAGGGTAGCACTCGTGATTAGCGGTGGTAACATCGCATATCATCTCCTGCAGGATCTCTTAAACGAGTCTTTCCCTCATAGAAACCAAAAAGCCTAATCCGTGCCTTGCTACAATTCTGGCGAAAGACCGTAGCGAGTTTGAATGATGTCTTTTTGAGCGAGGTGGGAAATAGAAAAATGGATCAAGTAGTGGAATTCTCCAAAGTTCACCTAAGAATCGAACAGAATCACGTACTCTCTAACGTCAATTTCAGGGTGAACAAAGGTGAAAAATGGGCTATAGTCGGACCGAACGGTTCAGGGAAAACGACGGTGCTACGGATTGTCAACGGATATTTGCAACCATCTCGCGGTCGTGTGTCTTTCCACGGAGATTCTGAGGCGGTTGAGCTATACGATGTGCGAAAGAATACAGGTTTTGTAAGCTCGTTTCTGGATAATTTGCTAGAAAGCGAAGACTCTGTGTTGGATATCGTTGTAAGCGGCAAATACGGGGCGACAAGACTTTGGGAGATTCCTCCATTTGAAGCTGTACAACGCGCAAGGAAACTCTTGCGTCAGCTCGGCTGCGAAAGGTTCGAGGATCGGAGATTGGCTGAGCTATCCCAAGGCGAACGTCAAAAGATTCTGATAGCAAGGTCCATGATGTCTGAACCAACGCTCTTGACCTTCGACGAGCCTTGCGCGTCTTTAGATCTGGGAGCGAGAGAGCAGTTCTTGAAGGGACTTGAAACTATTGCGAGAAAGAACAGATCGCTCTCAATGATCTACGTAACGCATAGAATCGACGAGATACCTGCAGTGTTTAACCATGCACTGCTCTTGAAGAAAGGAAGAATTCTTGCATCAGGAGCGATTAAGCGAGTGTTGACCGAAGACAATCTCTCAAAGTGCTTTGGAGTAAGAGTCGCGATAAAGAAATGGAAGAACCGGTTTTACCCGGTTGTTCTTGGTTAGACAGAGTCTGCGCCGGAATTCCCGCTAGTAATGTCCCAAGCCTCATCCACCGACAGCACCAGGATCTTTCCGTCCCCCAACTGGCCGGTCTTTGCAGCTTTCACGATCGCAGCGACCACCTTTTTCACGTCGATATCCTTGATGAGTACTTCTAGTTTCACTCTTTCGACGTACTCTGGATGATATGTTGCAGCTCCTCGTCCGGATATCATTTCCATTCCCCTTGCCCTGCCTCTTCCCTCGACCTCAAAGAAGGTAAGACCGCTAACACCTACCTCCTTCAGAGCTCCGTCTACATCCGATAGCTTCTCTTTGCGTATGATTGCTTCAACTTTCTTGATCATACTGCCTAAACCTCTGCAAAGTCGTAGGCTATCTCGCCATGGATGGCCTCGTCTCCTACCTTGAGCTTCTCAGGACTCTCTTGGAGAGGCACGAAAAAGCCAATGATTTTGAGCAAGACAAATGATACCGCGAACACGTATGCGATGACTATAGCGGCAGCTTCAGCTTGTATCAACAGCTGACCGGGATTACCATACAGCAAACCGGTGAGACCAGGCGCCACGTACTGTGTCACCGTAGGATCAGCCAATACACCAGTGAGCAAGCCACCGACCAGCCCTGCAATACCGTGCGCTGGGAAGACTCCCAACGCATCATCAACCTTGAGTTTTGGCGATAGTTTGTTTAGCGTAATCCAAGGGATCGTTCCAGCAGCTATTCCTATAATTAGAGCCCCGTAGCCATTGACGTATCCTGCCGCCGGGGTGATTGCAACGAGTCCAGTGACGCAGGCAGTTGTAGCCCCTACAAGCGTGGGCTTTTTGATGAATTTCATGTCCATCAAAATCCAAGCTACAACACTCGCCGCGGCTGCCAATTCTGTGTTGAGAACGGCAATCGATGCGTCGATAGTCGAGCCATATGGGTCACCGCCGTTAAAGCCGTTCCAACCTAGCCAGATCAAACCGGCTCCGATCACCACCATTCCCAGGTTGTTTGGCTTGAGTCTGCGCTCAGACGCAAGTCTTGGACCAACGACAATAGCTGCCGCGAGGGCAGTTATTCCCGCGGACAAGTGGATGACGTACCCTCCAGAAAAGTCAACAGCTCCCATTTGTGCTAGCCAACCTCCGGCAAACAACCAGTATGCAAGTGGGCTGTAAACTAGGAATGACCACAATGGAACAAATATCATCCACGCCTTGAAGTTCACCCTCTCTATGATGGCTCCTACAAAGAGCGCTGGTGTGATGGCGGCGAACACAAACTGGAACCAAATTATGGTTGAAGTTGGGACGTTCAGTGCTGCTGATGCAGGGCCTATGATTGCTTGAGAACTCTCAAAGATACCAGACATTGCTGAACCTGGCCACGCGAACAAGGCGTACTTGCCAAAACTGACCATGGGTGTGCCAGCTGCAAAACCGAATTTGTAACCTCCAAGCATGAACACGATGAGAACCGCAGCAAATCCATAGAAGATCAAAAGCATTGTGTTGACTGCGTACTTTTTCTTCGCTAGGCCGCCATAGAACACTGCGAGTCCTGGAAGGCTTTGGAGTCCCACAAGAGTACCCGCTGTAAGCATCCACGCATTACTACCAGTGTCAAGCCATTGCGGAACTGATGAAGGAGGAAACCCGCTCAAATTCGAAGGAGGTGTATAGGTGCTAGTTTGAGCATGCACGAACGGCATCAAAACTAGGATGATGAAGAGTGCAACTGATACCGTGATAATGATGTACGATTTTCTGCTGAATCCAAAAGAGCTGAAGATAGTCGGCTTGTCTACTTGCGAAAGTTGGTTTTCCATCTAGTTCACCCTAATACTTCGTTCATATGTCGTGTAAAACATCGAATGACTGAACACTTGTATCGTAGAAGTGCAATTGCTAATACATATTTATTGATTCTGCGTCGTGTTTGCAGAAGAACGTCTGACCTAGCAAACCTCTAATCATATGATTCCATTGGCGACTCTTTGAAAAGCAGTCCAAGGTCTACCGAAAGAACTAGTGGGAGACATCAGAGCAAACGAAGCTCTCGGTTTCAGATCATGCGACCGCTAAATTCATTATCGCGTTTAAGAAAGCCACACGCGAGCAAGATTTCAGTGCCTGAAATTGATGACATTGATAAGAAAATAATTGGTCAGTACGTTGTAGATGCAAGGCAATCCTATCATCAAGTTGCGAGAAAGATAGGTGTCGCTGTTTCAACGGTTCAAGCGCGAACAAAGAAACTCGAGACTGAAGGAGTGATCAAGGGTTACACGGCGGTCTTGGACTATGAAAAACTGGGTTTGACCGTAACGGCGATAACCGAGATAACCACAATCGGCGGCAAACTCCAAGAGATAGAGACGAGACTATCGCAAATGCCTCAGGCAAACGCTGTTTACGATGTCGCTGGAACAACTGATGCGATAGTCATCGGAAAGTTCAGGTCAACAAATGAGCTGAGCAAGTTCGCGAAGTCGATTCAATCTATTCCAAACGTAAACCGTACAGAAACACACATAGTGCTCTCCGTCGTAAAAGAGCAGCTTCCAAAGTTCTAAAAATTCAATGTTTGGCTACGGCGAACGTTTGTCGCTCGTCTGATCTAATCGACTCCTCGCCGGTCAAACCAGAAGTGATATCGTACCCATCTTCAACGTTGGAAACGAAGATCTTGCCGTCTCCAGACTCTCCAGTCTTTGCGTGAGCCAAAATGATATCAATGACTTTCTTTGCTTCATTATCTCTTACTATTATTTCCAGTTTGGTCCTTTCAACGTACTCTGCTTGATAGGTTCTGGCTCCTCGACCTGACACCATTTGTCTCCCTTTTGATCTTCCGCGTCCTTCCGCATCGAAGAAGGTCAGACCACTAATCCCTGCTTCCTTTAGGGCAGCATCTATGTCCGGAAACGACTCGCGTCTAACGATAGCCTCGATTTTCTTCAAGTCTGAAGGATCTTCTTCCTGTTGGCTGTTAAAACACCAAACTTGCTATTATTGCTTGCCGTGTATTTGTATTGGAAGGCGTCTAACCTGAAAACTATTGTATGAATTTAATCGAGGCAGTCGAACCCGCACTACTGCTCTACATCAGCCTTCAAAAAGAGAGATATAGCTTGGACTTTGTGAATCGACCATCTAGGTTATTGATCTGAATGAAAGTTGCAGTAATAGGTGCCGGAAAGATAGGCGAAGCTGTTGCAAGAGGGCTTGCAAAATCACATGAAATCACCAGCGTTATCATGACCAAACGCAGTATCGGCACAATAAAGAATCTCCAGTCAGAGAGGATTGTTGTTACTTCAGACAACAAGAAAGCTGCGAAGGAGTCAGACATCTTACTTATTTCTGTAAAAGCTGGAGACGCAAAACACATCCTCTCGGAGATTTCTGACCTCGTCAAGAACAAGATTGTAATTTCGCTCATGGCGGCAGTATCAATAAAGAGGATAGAGAGCATGATACCTAACGCGAAGGTTGTCCGCGCAATGCCAAACATTGCGGCAACAATCGGTGAAGCAATTACTGCATACGCGGCTAGTCCGAAGCTAACCAGTGCGGACAAGGATAAGGTTGAGTTCATACTTCGCTGCTTTGGAGACTGTGTTCCTGTGCAAGAGAACTTGATGGATGCCGTTACCGCATTGAGCGGAAGCGGTCCAGCCTACATTGCGATAATGATCGAAGCCATGGTGAGTGCTGGCTTGAAGGTTGGCATGCCGCGAGATATAGCTTTCAAACTGGTCACAAAGACACTCACTGGAACAGCCGACCTACTCAGCCAAAAACAAATGCACCCTGCAGAACTGAGGGACACCGTAACAACACCAGCGGGAACGACGATCGCTGGAATATACGAACTCGAAAAGGGCTCGATAAGGACGAGTATCATGAACGCGGTAGATGCAGCCACGATGGCAGCTGAGCGCGTTGCAAAAAAGTTCGAGAACGATTAGATTTCGATCGGGGCACCGCAGGATGGGCAGCTTGTGTTTGCTGTGGGATCAAAAAACGTACCGCATCGTTTGCAGGCAAATTGGTTCGGTTCTTGGGGCCGTAGCTCGCTTGGTTCGTTGATAGGTTTTGCAGAGGACGGTCGACCGTAGACGCCGAACTGTCTTCCCAGAATGTAATAGTAGACTATGGCACCAACAAGAATAACTAATCCAGCTAGCGTTGAGAAGAATAGCGAAGCTACGATTGCTAGGAAAATCAGAAGATAGAAAAATCGTCTACTCCGTACCATAGTTTTTTACCGTAAAAAATTTCTCGAATGGCCTAATAAAACGACCTAGTCGAAGGCTGACATGCGCATTTATAACTTGACTTTTGGGAAGCGATAATAATGGAAATCGCGAAAGAGCTTAGCGAATACGCCCACTCGTTAAGATATACAGATCTAGATTCCTTAGTTCTGCTCGAAACAAAGAAAAGATTCCTTGATGCGTTGGGTTGCGCGATAGGTGCCTTTAACGAATCACCTATCCGTTCAGCAAGAATGGTTGCACAAGAAAACTATCCTGCAAAATCATCTACAATGATTGGAACCACTTCGAAGACAAGTCCGGACATCGCGACCTTCGTGAATGGAGCGATGACCAGGTATTTCGACTATAACGACACTTATCTTTCAAAAGAGCCAGCACATCCAAGCGATAACATCTCTTCGTGTCTTGCTATCGCACAAATGAGGCAAAAGTCTGGAAGAGATCTCATTCTCGCGATGGTGCTTGCCTATGAAATCCAATGCAGGTTGTGCGATGCTGCCAGTATCAGGTCAAGAGGCTGGGACCACGTTTGTTATGGTTTGGTTTCCAGCGCACTTGCCTCGGGGAAGCTTCTAGGACTGTCACCTGAAGAATTGGAAAACGCCGTCAACATTGCGTTAAATTCCCACATTGCAATGCGGCAGGTGAGGGCAGGTGAATTGTCAGACTGGAAAGGATTCTCATTTGCAAACGCATCCAGGAATGCAGTCTTCTCCTCACTTCTGGCGGAGAAAGGAATCACGGGACCTTCTCCGATATTTGAGGGAGAGATGGGTTTCTGGAAACAAGTTTCAGGGGAATTTGAACTGGACATCGATAACTTCGGCGGTCGTAAAGGTGATTTCAAGTTGCCTGAGACCTATATCAAATATTTTCCAGCAGAGTATCACGCGCAGACAGCAATATGGGCAGCTCTTGAGCTAAGAAGGAAGATAAAAGATTCTGAAGAAATTGCTTCGGTTGAAATTGAGACTCACGAGGCAGGATATACAATACTTGGTAAGGACAGAGAAAAGTGGAAACCTAAAACGAAGGAAACTGCTGATCACAGCTTACCGTACATGGTTGGAGTTGCACTTCTCGAAGGCAAGGTTGACAACCAAAGTTATTCACAGAAGAAACTAGCAAGCGCGAAGATACTTAATTTTCTAGATAAGATAGCCGTCATAGAAGACGCCGAATTCACTCGAGTATATCCGGCAAAGATTGCAAACAGGATCAAGATTACACTTCGCGATGGTTCAGTAGCTACAAATGAGGTGGATGTTCCAAAGGGACATCCAAACAACCCAATGTCTAACCAGGAGATCGAAGAGAAATTCAGGCGCCTGACAAAAAACTTCCTAAAAGACTCTCAGGTGGAGAGAATCTTCAAATTCATCTGGAACTTGGAAAAACAGGAAGATGTATCCGGATTATTTCGGTTGTGCGTCACTAGTTCATGAGCGCTTTTCAATTGGCAAATACTCGAGCTTACTTTTTCCGTTGTAGATAGCATCTGGCCTGAATAACTTGTTGTCAGACAGTTGTTCGTTATAGTGAGAAACCCAACCAACAACCCTGCTGGCCGCGAATATTGGTGTGTAGACCTCGATCGGGATCCCTAGTTCGTAAAAGATCGGTGCCGCATAATAGTCGAGATTTGCAGGGAGCTTCTTTGCTTCCCAGACTTTCTTCTCTACCGCGTCACAAAGGTTGTATAGATCATCAGGTTTCTTCTGTTCCTTCAAGAGACGTTTCAACAACTCCTTGCTCGTCTGCGCGCGTGGGTCTTTGATCTTGTAGACCCTGTGCCCAAATCCCATTACCTTCTCACCTCTGGCGAGCATTTCTTGTACCTTCGCGGTAGGGTCCTTCTCCTTGCCCAACTTCAGGAGTAAATCCATAGCTGCTTCATTTGCACCTCCATGTAGAGGACCTCTCAACGCAGCAACACCGCCGGTGCACGCTGCGTACACGTCAGCCAAAGTGGAGGCTATGACTCGGACTGCAAACGCTGATGCATTAAGGTCATGTTCCATGTATAGTATAAGCTCTCGTTCAAAAGCCCACGCCTCGAATTTTTCTGGGTGCCTGTCAGTGAGCATGTAGAGAAGATTATCTGAGGTGCCAAGCTTCTGATCTGGCTGGACCAAGTTCTTTCCCTTGGATATCCTGAAACTGTTCGCGACTAGCCACGGCATCTTTGCAATCAACGAGATCTTTTGCGACTCTGGCAAGAGCTTCCGTTCGTTCGCACCCAAGGCGGACACTGCAGTACGGAGCATGTCCATCGGATGCGCATCCATAGGGATGTCTCGCATTACATTGTAAACAGAGTCTGGAACCTTCCAGTGACTCTTGAGATTGGCAGAGAATTCATTGAGAGCACTCTTCGAAGGCAGTGATCCGTTCAGGACGAGAAATGCAGCTTCTTCAAAAGTTGAATTCGCGAAAAGATCAGAGATATCATATCCACGGTAGGTAAGCGAACCTTCCGAGCTGCTCTTTGCAATACTCGTTTCACAAACTGCAATGCCATAAAGTCCTTTTGGAACTAGTTTCGGCTCCGACATGAATCTTTATTCGCTGGAAGAGGTATTAATTGGTGTTGAGTCGTTTTGATTCAAGCAGAGTTTCGCTATCTAGCCTCGCGTAAGACTCGTAGTCTATAATCTTGTTAAACTCGTCGCGAGTAATCATTTTCTTCAGAAGTTTTTTTTGAGTTCCCTTCTTTGAAAGTTCGTGGAGCGTTTCTCGTACGGCCATCATAGCTGCCCGAAACGCGGTCACGGGGAATATGACGATCTTGTAACCCATCTCTTCAAATTCAGAAGTGGTAATGTAAGGTGATTTGCCGAACTCGGTCATGTTGGCGAGAAGGGGCGCCCTAATTTGCTTGGCAAACTTGAGAAAATCCCTCTTCGATTCTAGAGCTTCTGGAAAAATCACGTCCGCCCCGGCTTTTAGGTATAGTTTTGCTCTTTCTATCGCGCTTTCTATTCCTTCCACGGAGGCTGCATCAGTTCTGGCTATGAGAATCATATCTGTTTTTCTAGCTCGTTTAGCCACGATGATCTTTCTCACCATTTCTTCTTTTGAAACGACCTCCTTGCCTGAGAGATGACCACACCTCTTCGGCATTACCTGATCTTCGATTTGAATTGCAGCAGCTCCTAGTCTCTCCATGATGGTCACGGTCCTTGCAACGTTTGTTGACTCTCCAAAACCTGTGTCTATGTCTACCAAGAGAGGTAGATCGGCAACAGAGGTAATTTCTTCTACGCCTCTAGAGACCTCTGAAAGCGTAGTCACGCCCAAGTCTGGTAGTCCAAGCTGGTTTGCGAAGCCAGCGCCTGAAAAATAGGCGCACTTGAATCCTTCTTTTTGCGCAAGTATTGCTACTGCAGGACTAAAGACTCCGGGCGCTGTAATGATTCGTTTACCATTCAACAGTTTTCTGAGAGCCGTGCTTGGATAGTTGTAGGCTGCCAAGATGTAATCTGTGGTAACTGCTAATGCTATATTCATTTGGAAGCCGCATGTACTTGTTCAATTCCGCCACATGTGACCGAGGCAACAGTTTGATAAGCGAGAGTGGCTGACTAGATCTTCGCGTTGGCCTCGAAGATCTGCACGAGCTGTGGTGCAAAGAACCCCAGTTCGGCGTATATCTGCACTAATTGCGCAGCCTCATTATTGGATGTTGACTCTGCGCCATATAGAAGTCAAACGCCCGTTTCTTGGTCGACACAGAAAACGGATACAGCTAGTGTACAGCCAACTCCTGTTGCAGAAGAGACTAGAACTTCAACCGGCCCTCCCATCGCCGTAGTCGAACAGTCTCAGCTAGGTAGTGTACTGAATGCTCTGGGAAACGTGATCTATCTTCTAATTTTCGGTCTTGGTGCAGGCATCGTCTTCGGAGGCGAGATCTTGTCTGTTGTCATTATTGTCGTCGTCGTCGTCGTACCTATCGTGCTCGGTTATCTCTTTAGGCCAAAGTACGAGTTCTACGCTTCTAGACTGGTGCGTGTATCAAGATCGGGCCACAAGTACATCGATTATTCGCAAATTTCATCAGTAAACAAGGCACGTTCGCGGATCATAATTACATTAGGAGTGGCTGAATCAGATTTCAGGAGAGGAAGAATTGTGATTCCTGGAGATCCCAAACTACCTGATGGCATGGATCTTTCTACTTGGTTAAAATCAAAGATTCCTCAGGTTCAGACAAAGGAACGTGACGAATCCGAAACGACCGAAGCCGGAAGCTAGACGTGCAGGTCTTTCAAATATTTGTCTAGATATCTTTTCCTTTGCGCTTGAGATGATAGAGCATCTGCCGCAACTTTAAAGAGCAAGCTCCATTAATACATAAACTGTGATCGTATACGTCAGCGGAGCATCCGATAAAACCAGTAGCCCCAAGTCTGCGCTACTGTAAGGCTTGCAACAAGGAATTCCAGCTCGACGAATACTTGGATCACGTCTACGACAACCCCGACTGCTACAAGGAATATCTAGCATCAGAGAAGAAGGAAATGTCAAAGCAGTAATCGTTTTGCATTTCTTGAAACTAGAAACCAACTTTTCTATAGCGCACGCTGGTTGTGCAACTTAACGTAAATCTAGAAAGGAGATCCGACTATCATATTCACGATAATTTCGCAAATGTCAGTAGAATACTCAGCAACCCTACGCAGACTTTCAAGTGCGAGTCGTAGTGATACGACAGCCTTGTTGTCCAGTCTCGAACTTATCAGTTCCTCAGTGGCAGCTTCTTCTTCCTTCAGGACTTGCTTCAGTTTGAATATAGCTTCGTTTGCCAATTTTCCGCTCATACTATGTACAGCTCGGAGCGCGTTGTCGTAAACTTCACTGGACATCTTGCTAAGTTTCTGTATGTGTTCGCTGAGCTGAGGAGGAATCTTTCTCTTGTCAAGTAGTATTTCTGATCCTGCAATCTGGGCTGCATGATCTGCAATTCTTTCGATGCTCTTTACGATCATACGGTAGTTCATACAGTCTTGAGCTGTTGCCAGTCCAATCTCTTGAATCATTACACGGTTATGCACAGCTAGATTCAACTGCCTTGAGATAAAGTGAGCAAACCGATCCACTTCGTCGTCTCGACCAATTATCTCTCCAGCAAGTGCCGGATCGCTGTTGATCAGTGATTTTACCGCGTCAAACTGCATAGAGCTTGCTATAATTGACATCCTGCTTAGAGCCTTCTTAAGCGGAAGGTCGACATTCCCGTGAAGGCACTGCGCAAGAATGTTATCAGTCGTCTCTTCGACGATCTCGACGCCTATCAGTTTGTGCCTGATGTGCGTTTTGAGCTGCGAACGAAGCTCCGGGAGCGGCGTTCTGAATTTTAGTCTGATCACATCGAATCCAGAAACGTAATACGCGATGAACTGTCTGAGAATCTCATCTTCGTCTTCCTTCTGACCGATTTCAATTAATTTCTCAGGAATCTTCTCAATTCTCGTGCCGGGTACGACTAGCAGCGACATGTCGGTCTGAGGGACCATGAACACTTCGTCTTTTGCCTTGAGCCCAACACCTCTCGCCCAATCACTGGGCAGAGAAACCACTAACGTGGAGCCGCCGGTCAGCTGCACCCGACGCGTTTCGCCAGGGCGAGCTTTAGACTGGCCATCAGTCTGAACAACTTCTTCTTCTTGAACCAATTACTCATCACTCAATATAAGATTGGAATTTCTGATTTTTCCATATATTCACAGGGTCTATATTGAGTATGTATAGAGAATATATATGAACATTACCTCTACAGAGTCTATAGAGACAAGGCTTATTCTCTTTTCCTGCTAATTCTGTGGCAAGAAGGTGAATTAATGAATCAATTAGATGAGAATCTGACATATCCAGACGAAGACAGATGGAATGAAGGATTGGCGAATCACGAGAGACTAAAGAAACTCTTGCCGTTCATGAACGAAGACGAGGGCTACCTTTAGTTCCCTCTATCAACTTCGGTTGTACCAAAATTTCTGATGATTAACGCTTATTACTTTAATTTGTGTTACTTGCCTGTTGCATTTGGAAGCAACAGAAATTCTTGAACTCGATCCCGAAATACTGCGATGTGCTGTTCTAGACGATGCTGGAAGAATCATAAGCTATGCAGAATCTGAGAGAGGGAAACTCGCCAAATTACCGGCTAACTTTTCTGTCACGATAAAGGCATTAGCCATTCAGAGTCTTTCTCAAGCAATGCCAAAGGAACTCGGAAATGTCAAGTTTAACGTCGTGGCTACAGACAAGTACAGGTTGGTCACCATGGTGATACTGGGTCAAACCGTGATGTTTGTTCTGCCTCTTCAAGTCAGCGCAGATTCAGTATGCGATGCGGCACTCAAGAAATTTACCAACGCCCCTGTAGCAAGCAGCACTTTTTCAAGATCTTGAAAATCTGATACGCTTTGAGTGTCCCTTCCATCACAATCGAGGACATAAGAAGCGCGGAAGCAAGGATCCACGGATATGCCTACAGGACACCAACGTATCCTGCATTTTCTGAAAGATCGACATGGCTCAAACTGGAGTGTTTCCAACCTGTCAGGTCGTTCAAGATACGGGGCGCAGCAAACAGGATACTCTCGCTTTCCGAAGAAGATATGAAAAAAGGCGTGATCACTGCTTCTTCTGGGAATCATGGACTCGCTGTCGCATACGTCGCTCACAAGCTAAAGATGAACGCGACTATCGTACTGCCAGAAAACGTGGTTCCTGAAAAACTTGAAATGATCAAATCTTACGACGTGAAGACCGTGTTTGCAGGTAGGCAGCAGGATGAGCGAGTCCAAAAGGCAAATGAGATTCAAAGATCTGAAGGACTAGTCTTCATCCAACCCTTCAACGATCTCATGACAATAACCGGGCAGGGTACATGTGGATTGGAACTGATGGAAGACGCTCCGAATCTTGAGAGCGTTTACGTGCCGATCGGGGGTGGAGGTCTAATCTCGGGAGTCGCCGCTGCAGTGAAACTTGGAGGAATGCGAGCCAAGGTGATCGGCGTCCAACCTGAGGGCTCACCCTCCATGTACGCGTCAGTGAAACAGGGCAAACTTTCGAGCATCGAAGAGAGCCGCACGATAGCAGACGGACTCTCTGTTAGAAGGCCTGGAGACATTACATACTCGCTTGTCCGGCAATTTGTTGATGACATCATACTTGTGAGCGACGATGATATCCTTGGTGCGACCGGGCAGCTCATCACGAAGGAGCATGTACTCGCCGAACCTTCAGGAGCAGCCGCGCTCGCCGGCCTGTTAAAAACGCGGAGGGAAAAAGATAGAATAGAAAGATCTGCAGCCATAGTTTCTGGTGGAAACATATCAAAAGAGGTTCTAGCTAGAATTCTAACTCGATGATATAGTTGAAAGACCATTAGACTTTCTTACCCTGAATATCTGGTCTGCGAAACTTTCAAGCTCCTTTTCATGTGAGACAAGAATCACTTGGGGACAGTCCAGCTCGTCAAGGATCTCTCTCACTCTGCCGAGTTGCTCCTTACTAAACCCGTCAGTCGGTTCGTCCAATATCAGGACATTCGAATGCATTCCTGTCGAGACCTTCCTTACAATGCTGTTCAGCGCCAGGCGATAAGCAAGTGCAACGCTTGTCTTTTCTCCACCGCTCAGATAGGATACATCCTGATCTAAACCATCCTGCTGTATTATCGGAGTGAAATCCTCGTCAATCTTAGCTTGCTTTCCAGGATCGTCGATCAGCATTCCAAACCATTTTTGAAACTGTGAGTCAAATTCTAGATTGATATTAAGTAAGACTTGCTTTTCTATGGCTTCAACTGTGGGAGTGAAATAATCTTGAATCCAGATTAGGAATTCGTTTAGTCTTTCGGAATTTGCTTTAGCCTTCTCCTTCTTCTTTAGCGATTCTTTGAACTCATCTTCTTGCTTTCTCCCGTCCTCTATCTGAGTGGTACTCCTTTCAATTGATCTAGAAAGCAAATCATTCTCGCCATCAAGTTTCCGGATTTCATCCTTTTCCCTCCGCAGAGCTGCGTCGATATCACTGAGCTTGCGTACGCTCTCGGTGACTCTAGCAAGTTGCTCTGAACTTTCGGCGAGAGATTTCTTGGCTGCTTCGAGTCTTGCTTTGAAACTAGATATTCCCTCCAAATATTCAGATTGATTTCGTACAAGCTCTTTCAGGTTTTGTTGGGCTTGTTCATAAACTCGTTTGGCATCCAGTGTCTTTTCTAGATAGTCAATTCGCGTGGAACATTCTTCTACCTTAGCTGACGCTTCTTTCAATTCCTTTCGTTTGTGCTCTATTTTCTCTGAAAATGATTCAGCCTCGATTTTCTGATCACAGGTCGGGCAGATTTTTTCTTTCACTATCGAATCATAATCTTCAAGCTTTGACTTGATCATCGTTTCATTTGATCTCAGTTTCTTTTCATCTTGTTTAAGAGCACGAATTTCTGCCTGAAGGTTGTCCATAGTTACTTGGCTTGGGTCCTTTACCGTGTTCAGGCTCTCGATTCTAGGTGTAATCTTAGCTAACTTTGACTCTAGTGATCTAATCTGAATTGTCGCTGACTTGATTTCATCTTCGATACTGTCGATCTGCGAGCTGAGGTCATGAACCCTGCCTGCCTCAGACTTGAGCGACAGTTGTTCCCTCTCCAATTCCTCCTGTTTCAGTCTCAAGGCTTCGAGCTTGCTTCTCACTTCTGCTTGCTTTTTCTGATCAGAAGCAAGGGCTTTTGACCTCTCCTCAGACCACCTTCGCAATTGGTCTATCTTCTCTCTCAAGATTGGAATTTCAGAGGCGTCCCGGTCATAGTCTCTCGATTTTTGTCTGATTACAGAGTGAAGATTTTTCGCATTCTCATTCGCGATTTTGTAATCTTCGAGTCTGAATGCTTTCCGCAAAGTTTGCTGTCTTAGGTCGGGCTTTAGAGCTAGTACTGCCTTGATCTCTTCCTGTGGGGTGTAAATTGCGTACCTGAATATCACACTCTGAGCTTTTGGATCTGGAGGTTCGTTGAAATCAAGAATTTCTAACACTCTTTCTTTTATCTCGCTCGCAGAAAAATGACTCACTCCTTCGTCAGTTGCAAGAGCGCAGTCGTCCTGAGTGTACGAATTTCGTTTCTTTATGAGACGTCGTTGAACAGTGTAGTCTTTTCCGCCTGATTCGAACACTATAGAAACTGAACCTTCGTTCTCACCAGCTTTGAGAAGCGAGCCGGGTTTCTCTGAGCCGAGGCCGAATAGTGCAAACTCAATTGCCATCAAAATGGTGGATTTTCCAGATCCAATATCTCCTTCGAACAGAGTCCTGCCTTTCGGAAAATCTACTTCCTGGGCCTTGTAGCTCCTGATGTTTTCGAGCTTGAGTTTCTTGATTATCATCTCGATTCAAACTCTTTTTCCAATTTCAGCGTCTTGAGACCTGATCCAAGAATTCTTGTTTCGTAGTCTCCTTTTGTTTCTCCAACTTTCTGCAGCTGTCTAAGATTCCTCAACAGCTCGACAGCAGCTCCAATCCCTTCCTTCCCCTTAAGGCTGGTTTCCTTTACCGTTACCGCGCCTATGTTTTCCCGGAAGAGGTTTGCCTCAATTGTAGGGACATCTTCGCCAGAGACCTTGTTCCCAGAGTACTCCTTCGTCGTCAAGCTGAATCTGTTGAAATGAACGTATAGTGCACCTCTAGAAGCAAGTTTGCGCCGCAGATCGAGCGTATCGATGTCGCTTGTCTTACCACCAGAAAGCTCCCCTCTCAGACGGACAATCACGACTTTGCCGTTGACTTCGAGCTCGTCCAGTCTATTCGAGATATCTTTCATTGCCTGATGCGAGTTTTTCCCCGTTCCGTCATATTCGACGAATTTTCCATCGAACGCTTCAACCGGCTCAAATTCAACGCTCTTTACTTTGTCTTCGAATGTAACTACGTAAAATCCTCTCTTAACACCGCTTGCTGTGTCTTCGATATCTTTTCCACCATAGCCGCTGAACAAAGGACCCGGAAAAACAATGTTTGGGTAACCCGGTAGTTCAAACCTGTCTCTTTTGTGTATGTGCCCACCTGCATAGTAATTGAAATCTTTGGGAAAATTGGAAATCGGAACAGTTTCCATCGCATTAAGAAAAGCAGGCTTGAATTCTGAGATTCCACTGTGGAAAGCAAAAATCTTGAATCCTTTCTCATACTCGAGCCGTTTCTTGTCCAGCTTCTCGTAGAACTTGCTTTCCAACCCCACTCTTCGGGCGGAGATCCCTGTAAGCTTTGCACCTGTCTTGGGGTCAGTGAAAAAGTCCAAGACAACGTAGCCTTCATCATCTATCCGAGCCTTCATCACGTTGGTCAGAATTCCTGCGGTTTCCAGTATGTCGATGATCGAGGTACCATTTGGCGTGTAGTCATGACTACCATAAATCACGTAAAGTGGAATTCTTGCTTGTGCTAGCTTTCTAAAAATTCGAATCGAGTCATTGACAACTGATAGATCGGGGATTCCGACATGAAAGATATCTCCTGAAATCAGAACAAAATCTACGCCCAGTTCGATGCATCGATCGACCGTCTCATCGAGACATCTCTTTTCAAGTTCCCGTAGAATTGGATCGGGGAAGGCTCCTAGGTGAATGTCTGAGATATGCGCGAACTTCAATGCGCTCACTTTAGAAGAAGCTTTCTCTTGCTCAGATCAAATTCGTCGCTCTTGGTAGCCTGCTTCTTGGATTTCACGAACTCTTCAAAGATTGGAGTGTAGACAGGCAATGCAAACCTTGCGAAGATGCTACTCACTATGGCCTCTCCCTTGTCAAGGCTCGCAATGGTTCTGTCTTCATCTGAAAGGTCCTGGGCTGCGCTATTGATGATCGCCGCTCGTTCGCTAGCCATCTCATTTCCGAGAATTATCTTTGTATTCATGTTCGTGAGGACCGTGGTCGGTATGACGCTTGCTAGTTGCGTTATCGCAATCAAACCTACCTTGAATTTTCTCCCCTCTCTTGCAATCCTGCTGTAGATGTTATCTCCATCTTCGATCTTGTCTTCTGCGAGAACGCGCGGAGCTTCTTCGATCACAATCCCTACAGGCGCCTTCTGGTCGAGCTCTCCCTTGCCTTTTGATCGCTTGTAGTTGTAAAAGACCTTGCTTGCGACAATGCTTCCAATCAACAACTCAGCTTCTTCCCCGAGGCGCGAAGTATCGACGATTACTGTTTGGCAGTTTTCTAGCGACCTAACAATATCATCCACCGTGGACATTCCAGCCGAGGCTGAAAAAATATCGCTGTCGCAGATCAGCTCCCCTCCCTGCTCGTATACTCCAAGAGCTCTCCTCAGTTTTCGCTGAAGCACTCGCTGTGTCCTATCTGCAACGCCCTCGATTGTCATGCCGCGCACGATGTTCTCAATCCAATCTTGGCCAAACTGCCTAAAGTACGCGGATATCGCGTCTTCTTGAGCATCGGTAAAAGTGAGGATCCCGTCAAAGTGTTCTGGTTCAAGCGCTTTGAGGTTGATTACTAACGTGTTTGCTCCAGTGGGAGGATCAGGGCTGTAATACTTTAGTGAATTTTTTGCGTTGGGATGGTCCTTCAGACCGAGACTGCCGCGCCCGTAGTACTCGTCATGCGCGTCGATCACAAAAATCCCAAACTTCCTTGTGTCTAACGCACTCCAGAGTACAACCTTCACGAGGTTACTCTTACCTCGACCAGTGGTGGCTGCGATCAATACGTGATGTGTGATGAAGCTCTCTCCGTCCAGGTGAACGTCGATATCGAGGACCTTTGAGCCGCTTCTGACCCTGCCAAGATAGATGGGACGCTCGGGCGGAACGGCGAGAAACTCCAGATCCTCTTTTGTTGCAAGCCTTACTGAAGAGAAGAACGTGGGGAGCACCTTGGGAATCCTTACTTGATCTTTGTTTACACGAAGGATTCCCTTCACAGAGGCCATCGTATAGTTACGTAGCTTCGGGTCCATGAAATCTAGCCCCTGAGAATAGCCTTCCAATCTCAGTCCCGCCGCAAGCTCCCTCACTTCGGGCGGAATTTGGCTGCCGTAGCCAAGATCAAAGACCTTCAAAATCAGGTAACCACCTTCACTTTCTTCGGCTACAAGCAGATCGCCGAGCTCGATGTTTCTTCCGTTCTTTTCCCGGATAGCAATGCCGCCGACCCGGCCACCAATGACCTGACCAACAATGTCGAGTTCTTCGTTACTCATCATCTCACCAAGAGGTTCAAGATGTCATGCGCGTCGCCGGAGTGAATGTGCGGCAAGAATCTGGAAGCCTTGCCAAGTTTGGAAATTTCGGATACTATCAGACTGCGATAGTACGCGATTTCATCGAAAGAGACTCGCGCGAATCTGTCTGCATCTATCAATCCATATGGATAACCTGGAAAGGTCGGATCACAGGAATTCTCGCAAAGCAATGAAAAGATTTCCTCGACTTGATCGCCCATCTTGTTGTAGTGCTCTCTTTGTATTTCGACGCGAAACACCCAATCTGCAACCTGATTTAGTTTTGCGATGGTGATAATCACGTCGTGGTCAACGGCGGTAGATTCTGCTACCGGGAAGTACCAATTGCCTTTGAGCCCTTCCTTTTCTGCGAGCGTGTTCACGGCGCCGAGTAGCGAAAGCCCTTTGGTTGTGAAGATTGTGCTCGTTTTCGATACTCCGGTAAGTATGACGCCTCTTTCTCTTGCCTTCTCCGACAATGCCTTGACATACTCAACTTCATTTTTGAAGTTGCTCTGCAGTGTGCCGTCCATCACCAAGATGTCTCCCTCTGATAGCTCGTCAAGTGCGTTCAACGCAAGACGCCACTCGCCAAACCTTCTTGCGACAGAGCCGACCCTGCCAATATCGGCACGCTGATTCCCATTCATCAGGCTCCTTTCCATCGAACTGAAAGAAAGATGCTTTGCGTCAGGAAGATATTTCTCAGTGTCTTGAACTGAAGGAACCACAGTGGTTTCGTAGTGAATGTCATCATTCTTGAAGCATGAAAGAGTTGAAGAGAAGTACTCTATGCGTGGCAGTGTCCAGCGCTCTCTTGCTCGACCTTTCCAGGCCATCGAATAGATTCTGTTTAGCTGAACAGAGAAATTCGGAGCGCCAATAACTTCTTGATTCCCACCATCGACGAAGGCGAGCTTCCTACCAGACTTTCTGCTTTCTATGGTGTGAAATCCTTCTCTCACAAGTGGAAAAGTAACCACGCCTGATTGCTTCAGGTGAGGTTCTCCAATTTCGCCATCAACCATATTCTCTTCCAAGAATCGAACTGCTTTGCGCGCAGCCTCTAGACTCATCTCTTCGCCCCGATAGAACGGGAAACACCAGTGTCGGTCGATAGATAAACAGTTTGCAGATTTTTTCGGCCTCGCGATATTTTAACTACATAGATACAGGTATGCGTCAGTGAGCCCACTGAACTCGTCATACCCGGGGTAGTCATTGTGTTCCTCTAGAAGATACTGCTCAGCCTTGTTGTCGAATATCGTCTTACAAACATCTTGAGCTTTTCATCATCTATGAGCATGCTCTTTGAACTCTTTTTATTGAGTCTTATTGACAAATATCCAACAAGCATCGTAATCGAAGACTTTCTTGTTTGAGTTCCTCTTCCCGGCCAATAGAAGTTAATCAGGAACCGAAGTAACACGAAGTAAAATGGAAAACCTAGGCTGTACATCGCCCTTCCCCAGCCAAACAGATTGGTCGGATTGTAGGGTCTCAAGTGGTTGTACCGAAGGTCTGAAAATAACCTGACCTTGTAGCCAGATTCTAATGCTCTGTATAACAGCCAAGGCTCCCAGCCGTATGCGACTGGATATTTGTAGCCAATCCTCTCCATATACGAGGTCCTGACAAATCTTCCAGCGCCGTGTGGCATCTGGTTAGACCTTCCACCTGATGAAATCCAGCCGCCAGAAGCTACTGCTATCAATTTGTCTTCATTCATCCTTTCCATCATGGATTCTGCATATGTCTGCTCAAAATCGTTGTCATCGCCAGAAACCATCATGTACTCTGCTTTTGGGAAGTTCTTTGAAAATTCTATTCCTTTGTTCAGTAGTCTTGGAACTCGTCTAATGTCTCTTGTCTTTGAATTTGTATTCAACACGTAGATACGATTGAAACTCTTTGATTTCCCATTGACTATCTCTTCGGTGTTATCAGAAGAGCCGTCGTTAACCACCACTATGAAGCTTGGAGGAACCGATTGCCGTGTAATGGAATCAATCGTGGTACCTATTGTTTCGCCGCCGTCTCGAGTGACAATGCAAACCCAATAATCCATAGTCAAGAGTCGAATCTATCCAACGAGTGAGAGACTCGCTGATTATTTTCTCCATATGTTCTTTTCCTTCTCACGTTCAGGTCCGAATCTCTGAAAACACTTATTCGTGTTGAGACGGGAGGACAAAGAAGAACAACAAATGACAGAAACCCCAAAGCAGCAGGGAGATTATCCTGTCTCAGAGTCGTACAAGGTTCTCGAAGGTTATGATATTTACCGTAGCCCCAAGCTCATAGTCGCGCTAGTTGTTGTTGACAGTGACTTCGGAAGAGATCTTAGAATGTATCGGTGGCAGAAGAGAGGCGACGCATGGAAGGTAGACCTGTGCAGGATGAGTGTCGCAAGCTGGCAATGGGATGTGATATCATCCAAAGCTAGAGAGTTGATTGAAAAATACGAGTTGAAGAAGCGAAAACAGTCAGAGTAGCATAGCTATTCTGATTGCCAACAGCATGTATCTGTGAAAGTCTATCAGGAAGCGTTTTTTGTCGTAAAATTCTTCTCGAATTTGATCATTGGCGTCTTTTCAGTTCCCGGATCATAGGCCTTCACAAAGGCACCTTTTGTAACTGAATCACCCGCAATAATGCTGCCTGCAGAGCTCCCAAGATCCATGAACATGACTTGCTTTTCATTCAAGTAAGCTATCGCAGCGTGTAGTCTGGAAACAATGATCCCCACTCTAGCTGTATATGTTTCGAGTTCGAAACCTCCACGTGAGCTCCACACGACTAGCTTTGAATCCTGAGGTTCTCTCCTTCCAATTACATACACTTCTCCCATTTTGAGATCCAAAGTGCCAAGGGTACCCTTGAGCGACTTTGAGTAGTCGTTGTAAAATATCGTGCAGTTTCGTCCAAGTATCAGGGTTGCAGGATCCACGGTCTCTGCAAGGTTCATGGGCGCGCTGGGAGCAATCTTTTCTTTTCCATACTGAGCAACGTAAGTCTCGTAGGCTTCCTGGAAATCCGAGTTTACAGCGTATATCTTCTCCATTTGAGAAAGTACCAATTCCCGTAAGCCTACTGAAGTGGATGACATTTGCATCTGGAATCACATTTTTCGCGCTAATTTTCCTATTATCTCTTTCGATTTTGTAGCCTAGATTCGTCGCCTAACACAAACAGCAGAGCAAAGCTTTACAACACAAAAAGATCCGATTTTTCAGCGCAAGATATTGAAACGAATCGACGTTGCGGTACTCGGAGCAACTGGAAGAGTCGGCTTGGAGTACCTTGAGATGCTTAAGAGCCATCCTTGGTTTAGAGTTGTTGCCGCAACTGGCAACACAAAGGTCGGAATGAAGCTGGGAGAGGTCGCACCAGACCTTCCTTCCCAAATGCGTTCGATAGAAATCAAGGACTCGGATCCTTCTAAGGTGGAGGCAGATTTGGTGTTTTCGCCTCTTCCTACTACTGTGGCAAGAGAGACAGAAGCCAAGTTTGCGGAGGATGGCTTCAGGGTAGTTACAGACGCTTCTCCACATAGGATGGACGCGACTGTGCCATTAATGATTCCTGAAGTAAACCCCAACCATCTAAAATTGATAGCGAGTCGTCTCAAGAAAAAAGAAGGTTTCATTGTTGCGACACCAAACTGCACAACAATTGGTCTAGCTATGACGCTGAAGCCTCTAAACGATGCCTTTTCGCTCAATAAGGTCGTTATGACATCATTTCAAGCTCTCTCTGGCGCGGGGTATCCTGGAGTATCATCACTTGACATTCAAGAAAACGTAATCCCGTTCATCTCGGGCGAAGAGGAAAAGGTTACTGCAGAAACAAACAAGATACTCGGGTCGGCCGAAAGAGGCGAGATAACGTCGACTTCCATTCCAGTTTTTTGTTCATGCAATAGAGTCGCGGTTTTAGACGGTCACTTGGAATCGGTTTATCTCGAGACAAAGAAGGAGATCAAAGACCCTGAAGATATACTGAGTTCTTTCAAGGGCGCACCGCAGCGGTTGAAACTCCCTTCGGCGCCTAAATATCCAATAGTTCTGAGGAAAGAAGTTGATAGGCCGCAACCAAGACTAGACCGCATGGAAGGAAATGGCATGTCCACTGTTGTAGGGAGGGTAAGACAGAGTGGAAAACACGTTCTACAATATCATCTGTTGAGTCACAACACGATAAGGGGAGCTGCTGGCGGAGCGATCCTGACAGCGGAACTGCTGTGCAAAAAATACGATATCTGATAACTGGATGAAGTTCGTTTTTCCATCGTAAGAAAAGTTTTCTATTTCCATATTATACTGGTGGCAAGACCGGCACCGGCCGTGTCACTATGAAAGCAGTCGAGTTTATTGGTGCGCAATATGAGTAAAACAGCCGCTCTTCATGCTCTAATCCTACCGGAATAGTCTGGCCGTACATGCAGTTCGTCGAAGAAATGTTGTTCCATCCGTCGTATGCATAGGCTGTTTGATTCTCTGGGAACCAAAAGCTAGGCAGAATTGTATGATTGAGGTATGGAGCTATCGGCCTGTGATTCCGGGGAGGAAGCCAGAAGGTAATGGTATAATTCAAATCAGGATTCGATGGATAAACGATTAACCGCGAACATCCAGTGAGTGTCGAAGCTTCTAAGGTACAGTTGAACGTATACGCCACACTCTCGTTGTATGACCAGCAGGGACTGTATACAGAATTAGCTGAACCGCAACCTACGAAATTATCCATATACTCAGTTTGATCAAAAGGTGAAAAAAAGTGCGTTGTTGTCTGTGTAGTAGTATAATTCTCAATCGACACGACAGTTTCAGTCTCTGTGCCTGGTTCTATTCACCGAAGATACTGATGGATGTAGAACATAACCTAATGCTACCCCGCCAATCAGGATGGCGATAGTTATGGTCACGAATGGCGCTTTTACTATTGCGTGATTTTGGTAGTTTCCCATTCTATAACTGTCTTCTATCTGACAGACCTGCGACTCTTAGGTTTACGTTTTCATGGCGAGCTTTAGCTATTCAATAGCACTCTCATGTACTAGTTCTGAGAATCTCGCTATGACACCAGTTATTCTGACACGATCAAGTCCAACCAGAATTGTTCTCCTTTCTTGCGCAGGATACGCAAATACCACCTTCAGGATCGTATTGCCCGTCCTGGGGCAGACGAGTGAACTGCACCTTTTCACGGGTGAACGACTTGAAACATTTTCTGCAAATGAACGTCCGTTGTATGTGATTTTCAGGCATTTCGGCAATCATTTTTTCGAGTATTCGCTTGCGTTCCTTGACATGCTCAAGAGTCCCATATCTCTTAGCGTGCTGCGTCATATCAGCATTCTTAGTCTATACGATGATATATAGGCCTAGTTTAACCATGAATTGTAGCATGGGGTGAAAAAGCTGAGTTTTGTTGAATCGTGTAGACATAATCTGCAATATTCAAAGATAGCTCGAATTGAGCCTTATGCTTGCAGAAAAGATGAATTCTCCAATGTCCTGCTTCGCGATAGCAAAAGTTTCTTAGAAATCCCGAACGGGGTTAGGATTGTAGAGCAACAATCAGCAAGCAGATTGACGTACCTCTCCGAATCGTATTCGTTACAAGATATGAGCTCTTTAGGGTCAGCCCTGTCGTGACCAGTGCTCTCGTATCTAGTAATCACATAGGAAACTGATTGTCCTGCCGAAAGTTTCAAACCTTCCATTTCCAGTTTTGAAGCCGCGCTAACCGAAAGCTGTCTCTGGGAACGGTACTCTCCAAGGTTTTTTGACAGTCTACTCGTTATCAGCAATTCGGATGCAGGCACGTCGCGTCTCTCCAACGCAATAGCACACTCGTTGAAAATCCGTATTCCCTCGGTCCGAGCCTTTGCATTGAGTTCTTCCATATCATTGCATTTCGAGAGTACCTCTAGAATCTTCCTTTGGCACTCTTGGAAGTAAAGGGGCGCGTCTCTCCTCCTAATCTCTATTCCTCGTACTTTAACTTCATTTGTATCTTCAAAGCAGCCAAAGTACCTGTTCGCGACTTGGTTTATCTGATCCGTCTTGCTCGGGAGAAACACTATCCACTTGTAGATGCCCTCCAGAGCAACTTTGAAACCAGTTTCTTCCTTGATCTTATCGCATAGTTCTAGGTAATCTTCTCTCGTCATGTTTTTCTTTGAGAGCCAGAGCGAGTCAACGATGCCGTGGATAACCCGATATCCGCTTTGCTCAGCAAAGCGCATCGCGGAAAGCAATATCTTTCTCGCATAGCCGCAAACAGCTATGTGAGAATCAATCTTGCCGAACTTTGCATTTCTATATGATAGATAACCAAATGCTGTGACTAATATCCACTTTAGAGCACCAGCCCTTTCATTGTAAATTTGCTTTAGTTCCTTTCCCTTTTCAGAATCGCGCATATCCCGATACTTGAATCGCTTATCCAAAGGCAGTTTCAAACTCTCTGACACTATTCCCTTCTGTAGTTTGCAGATGTGTAGATCGAGTCCTTCAATTTCGTATCCAGTCTCCTTGCAGCAGCTGCAATTCAGAGTCTCGGCGCTTATGTTGTATTTTCGTATAATCGAAGGATAGAGCGCAGCGAAGTCGATTTCCCCTATATGCATGTGTATCCCTGGAAGTGGCTCCAGAACCAGGCCGCCTCTATCCTGATTCAGCAGTTCTCGAAACGTTTTTGGATCTTCAGTGAACCAAGGCTTCCAAGGAATAAGTATGTCTTTTTTTGAAGCGTGATAAAACTGGATGCTGCTGAGGCATTTTCCGATGCTTGCCCTAACAGAATTGTGAAGCGGCATCCTGCATATTCGCGTAATTTCGTACAGTCCAGCAAAACGGCACTGGTCGAACACGAATGTATTTGCTTCGTCTAGGTGTACTCTTCCATAGAGTTTCTGCATTTTTGCCTTGAACAGTATCCTTCCGTAGGAAAAGAAAGTAGTTCCGCCTGTTTGGATCGAGGAAAGATGACTGGGCCTCATCTCTGGGTCGCGGTTCAGGTTGAAATCAACCCCAAGTTTCTGAGCCTTTGAATAGAGATAGGGGAGTGCGAACAGGTCGCCGTTTGTGGTGACGATGATGTCTGGATCAAATCTAGCTATTTGCCCATGCGCTTTTTCGAGTATCTCTCTCTCGCTTCCATCACACTTTGTCACCTCGTGCTGATCTTGAATGGAAATTCCGAGGAGCCGTGAATCAAACGTCGGAACCTTGGTGGAAATTGTAATATCAAGAGAGATGACTTTGAGATTCGGATCTTCGTATTCGAAAGATCCTACGTCGTCGTGAAGTCCCCACCGTGTTATCTCGTCTCCATCTGTGTCTACCTGAACTAGTCCGAGCGGGAAGATCTCTTTTTCGTAAAAATACGCTTGCTCTGGCAAAACATCAACGTTGTACAGCTGGAAGCTTTGTGGATTTCCGAACGTATTCTCAAGAGTTTTGGCCACCTGCTTTGTCTTGTCGGCCTTTGCGAGCTCAATGTCCAGAACCCTTTGTACTCCCTCCCGCGTAATGTCAGCGCGCTTGTAGGCATACTTTACTGAGCTGATGTACTCAGAACTCTTCGCAATTCTAGACAAAACATACTCCGGATCGTCAGTTGTCGATGCATAGATCCTGTTTCTCCAAGTGCTGTCGTGCAGCCTTACACACTTGCTATCGCTCTTCCTCTTTACCCAGAAAGTCATTCCATGGCTGGACGGATAGCAATCCAGCAACCAGCCTTCCATCAAGTTCAGCTCTCGCTTTTCTTGTGCGTCTCGATATAGCCTCGAACGCTGGTAAGGATCTCTTTCTGCTTGTCCGTTGCCAGCTCTAGTTTTTTCAAAAGCTCGAGACTGTTCTCTATTGCAAAACCGCGAAAGTGGTTGTTCCAGTACCCGTAGGTTTTCTTTGTCTTTGATGTTATATGCTTGATCTTGGGAACCCACGGTTCTATCTCGTTGTCAGAATATTCGTAATCGTACCAGATTCGCTTACCCTTTCCGTGCCATCTCACGAAGGCAAATTCCTGAGACGTGACTGTCAAATCAATTGGAAGCAGCGGCTCGTCGACTATGGTGTTTGAGACGTTATGACTCGACAGCAAGGCATAGAGATCATTTGGGTTTTCAAGCCATGACTTGTTTCGAAACTCCACGGCAAACATGTAGTCCTTCGGCAGTATCTCGAAGAATTTTTCCAGCTTGTCAATTTTAGTCGAATCAAAGCTTGGAGGCAGCTGGATAAGTAGTGGGCCGAGTTTGTTTGTTTCATGGAGCGGTCTTAGAAGGTCGAGAAACCCGTTCAGATCAATCTCCACGCCCTTCTCGATGTCCAGCTGTTTTTTGTGTGTGATCATCTGTGGTAGCTTGACCGAGAACTGGAAATCCTTAGGAGTATTCCTCACCCACCCGAAGACCAGGCCCTTGTTCGGGTTTGCATAAAACGTTGAGTCGATCTCCGCGGTACCAAAAATGCTAGAATAATACTTTAACTTGGGAGTCTTTGAATCAGGATAGAAGACTTTCTCCCATTCCTTGTACGACCACCCAGAAGTGCCTATGGCGACTGACATCGCGACATCATCTCAGATGAGTAGAGGCTCTTTCAATAATCTTCTGCTGCGCGAGTATTACACTGAGCAAGAATGCTTCTGTCGAATTCATCTCTCGCTCGGATGACGACTCGATAGCATCGGCATAATCCCATATCAAGTCAAGCGCTCTCTCGAACATCTCGCGATCCTCCTTTCGGAGTGAAGCCCAGAACGGACGCCATGATTCCACTTCCTGTTTGAATCTAGGTAGCTGTCTCCAGCCACCGGATTTAGCGAGTAGCGACGCGACGATCTCTGCATACCTATCTTGCTGTGCCATCTACAGCTCCACCGCGGCGTGTTGCATCTGATCATTAGACTTCATCAATAGCGCTTTTTGACCGAAGAATTTTATCACTGTCTGCGACTCTGTGACAAATCTTTCCGAGTAAGAATCCGATGAGGCAACAACAAACTGTACTCCGTTTGCCCGATCATCCGAAATGTCTCGCAATCTTGAAACCATGAGCGTTTGGAGTTTTTCGATTTCTTCCTTCGAGTTGTCCTGCTCGTTGAACACACTGCCTATTCCAGATACAAAGACTGAGAGGGGTTTTTTCTCCTTGATGAGTTTCCCAAGCTGCCTTGCGACAATGTTGTAGAGCTGATAACACGTAAACGCTCTCAGGATAGTTATTGAGTCCAGGATCTTCTTAGCATCATGGCCTGAATTTTTCTTTCTCGACAATCTTGCGATCAAGTACGGATCTGCGACGTTTGCCGCATCAACAAAGATGGCCTCTCCATTGAAAATTCTCACAGCGTTCGCGCATAACACGTTCATCATTTTGCCGCTGCACTTGCCGTAGAGAAATGTAATAGAGTGGTGCGCCAAGCCGTTGGGCAAGAGGTTCTCGTCGATCGCGTTTCCAAAGACTAGTCCGCGGAGCTCTGACGCTCTCTTCACGGCTATGGGAAATGATCTGGCCAATTTTAAACCCGTCTTACGAAATCCTATCCGAACATAAAAGGTTACTGTAATATTACAGTAATACTTGATTTCACAAGCGAGGGTTCTGTAAAATCTTCGGTTGTTTGAGCAAAATACCCAAGTTCAATTTGAGGTAATTGTTTGATTTCTTGTCTTAACTTTAGCAAGCCTGCAGCTAAGATTTGAAAGAAGTCAAATGTCAAAAAAGCAGAGGGCCCATTACCAACTCTACAGAGTTCGAGTTGGATTACTACGAGTCTTCCCTGACATCGCAGATCCCCTTCGGAGCCAGGGAACACGACTTGAAACCAAACGAGCAGCTTCTCAAAATAAAGTAATCTCAAACCGGGCGTTATTCTGAGAAAAAAACCCAAACACACTCTCAAATGTGAAAGCTTCTCAACACGATCCACGGTAGTCTTAAATAATTAATCTGCAAATCTTGCCCTACAAGAAATGCCCGGCAAGCAATCTGGCGTCATTTCAAGCGGACTACACTCCTACGGTAGCGTTTCTTTTGGGGTGTTGTTGTTGAGCTTGCCGCTTAGCGTGGCATAGGCCCCAGTCTAGTTTCAAAGAAACTACGCGTTGCTGGGGGAAGAAAGTATTGGAGAGAAATAGAGACCATTGTCAAAAATAAGTGGATCAAAGGCACTGATTAGAGGACTGCAGAACGAAGGAGCGAACGTACTGTTTGGTATGCCTGGCGGCGCAAACCTTCCTATCTACGAGGAGCTATACAATTCTGAGATTAGGCACATATTGGTGAGGCACGAGCAACTTGCCGCGCACATGGCCGACGGTTTTGCACGCGTTTCAAGACGGCCCGGAGTCTGCCTTGCGACGTCCGGCCCCGGAGCAACAAACCTCGTAACTGGAATTGCAACGGCATACATGGATTCAATCCCTATGGTCGCAATCACCGGACAGGTAGCTACCAACACCATAGGTAAAGATGCGTTCCAAGAATGCGACATTATGGGGGTGGCTAGCCCGGTAACAAAGTACGCTTTCCAGCCGCTAGATCCCAGAAAGATTCCAGAGATGGTGAAAAAGGCATTCTACATAGCAGGATCTGGAAGGCCAGGCCCAGTGCTCATCGACATTCCAAAAGATGTTCAGACAGGCGAGGCCGAAATGGAGTTTCCTGACGCCATAAAAATCAGGGGATACGCACCGCCAATGGATCCAGATCTTAACCTGATTGAGAAAGCAGTCGACGCTATCGCCAATGCAGAGAGACCGATGATTCTCGCAGGTGGAGGTATAGCAATTGGAGGAGCATTCACTGAACTTCAAGCTCTCGCTGAGATGCTGATGTGTCCTGTTGCGACGACGTTTAAAGGCAAGGGCGTATTCAACGAGACTCATCCACTCGCACTGGGTCCGATCGGCATGCACGGACACATAGAAGCAAACAGACTGATTCAAGAGGCAGACGTCCTTCTCGCAGTCGGCACTAGGTTCTCTGATCGCTCGACAGGAAAGGTGAGCGAGTTTGTGCCGAAGACTACGATTATTCACATTGACATCGATCCTTCTGAGATTGACAAAAACAAGAAGGCAGACATTGGCATCATAGGTGACGTCAAGGTCTCGATGCGAGCATTGATAGCATCACTACAGAAAAGAGCACGAGAGCACAAGATGGAAAAATGGCAGAAGAGGTTTGCAGACGTGAAAGAGAGCTGCAAGAGCGAGTGGAAGATCGATATGACAAAGGTCTCCGCATTAAGTGTCCTAAAGAAACTCAGAGAAGTTCTTCCTTCGAACGCGCTTGTCGCGACCGAGGTAGGACAGTGTCAGATGTGGGCGTCGCTTCACTTTGACGTCATCGAACCTGGAACGTTTTACTCATCCACTGGCCTTGGAACAATGGGTTTCGGATTCCCTGCATCCGTTGGAGCGAAGGTCGCTGCTCCAAACAGGCCGGTCGTGGACATTGCTGGCGATGGTAGTTTCAATATGACCGAAGCCGCTCTCGCTACCTCTGTCCTTGACAACATCCCAGTAATCGTAGTTATAATGAATAACACAATGCTCGGAATGGTCGCGCAGTGGCAGAGGCTGTTCTATCAGAGACATTACATGGGGGTAAAGCTCTATGGAATACCGGATTACGTTAAGTTAGCCGAAGCCTATAGAGCTCAGGGCTTGCGGGCGCAATCCATTGACGAATTTGCAAAGGCCGTGAAGCTTGGGTTAAAGAGTGATGTCACCACAGTCATCGACGTACCGATATCTCCCGAGGAGGACGTCTTCCCGTTTGTGGTTCCAGGAACCGCTCTCAAGGACATGGTGATTGCCTAAGATGTCAGTGCAACCTGCATCAACTACGGCGCACGTTCCCACGAACACGAGTGGCGAAGAGGTGATTTCAAACGAAGCAAGGAAGGAATCTAGCCAGATTGTCTACGCCATAGTGGAAAACCAGAGAGGAGTCCTCCACAGGATATCTGGAATGTTTAGGGCAAAGGGCTTCAACATAACGAGCATTTCGATAGGAGGAACTCTTGCACCGGACATGGCGAGAATGACCCTGACCGCAAAGGGAGATGAGCAATCACTCAAGCTGTTGGTAAAGCAGCTAGAGAAGATGATAGATGTAATCGAGGTAGGAGCCATCACCCATGACGAATCGATTTCGCGAGAGCTGGCACTAGTCAAGTTCGAGACGCACGACTACAAGAGCAGGAACGCGATATTGGACCTCTCAAACAATATGGGAGCAAAGGCAGTTGACATTGCCAAAGACTCGATAGTAGTAGAGTTCTCTGCCACGCCGGAGAAAATTGATTCGTTCATTGCTGAAGCTTCAAAGTCTGGAGCGGTAAGCGAAATAGTCCGCACTGGTCTAACAGCCCTAAAGAGGGGGTTACAATGATATCATCCGGTCGAATGATAAGAGTACTAGACACCACGCTACGAGACGGGGAACAGACTCCGGGCGTGTCTCTTACCATAGAGGAGAAATTGGAGATCGCAAAAACGCTGGATGCGTTGGGTGTTGATGTGATAGAAGCTGGCTTCCCGATCGTTTCAGATGGAGAGTTTGCTGCTGTTAAGGCAATCAGCCGGCTAGGACTAAAATCTACAGTGTGCGCGCTTTCGAGAGTGGACAAACCGGATGTTGACGCTCTGATCTCGTGCGACATTCCTTACGGTCATCTATTCATCGCGACGTCAGACCTTCATCTAAAGTACAAGCTCAAGATTACAAAAGAGGAAGCTCTCAGAAAGGCCGTTGAGGGAATCGAGTATGCAAAAGCCCACGGGATCAAGGTGGAGTTCTCTGCCGAAGATTCAACCCGTACTGATAGGGAATTCCTAGGACAGATGGTTAGAGCGGTATCCGAGCTGGGAATAGAACGGATCGACCTACCAGATACCGTAGGCACCAGCACGCCTGAGAGGTACGCTGATCTGGTAAAGTTCGTACATTCTCAAGTGAACACACCTCTTAGCACTCACTGTCATGATGATTATGGCCTTGCAGTTGCAAACAGCCTCGCTGGTATAGTCGCGGGCTGCGATCAATCTCATGTTACAATCAATGGACTCGGAGAGAGAGCTGGCAACGCATCACTTGAGGAGTTTGTGATGGCAGCTCAGAGGCTCTATGATTTCAAAATTGGAATCAACACAAAGCTCCTCTACTCAACGTCGAGACTGGTCACAAAGGCAACTGGCGTCTTCGTGCAGCCAAACAAGGCAATCGTGGGCGAGAATGCTTTTGGCCACGAGTCCGGAATACACACGCATGGTGTCCTTAACCTACCCGCAACCTACGAACCAATGGAACCGGAGCTTGTGGGTGCTACGAGGAAGATCCACGCCGGAAAACACTCTGGCTCCCATGGTGTAGCATTCGAGCTGAAAAACCTTGGTATCGAACCCACAAAGGAAGAGCTCAAGAAGATACTTCATAGAGTCAAAACTATCGGCGATACTGGAAGGACGGTTACCGATGTCGAGCTCGACAGAATCGCAAGGGAAGTCATAGGACTAGAGAGAGGAAACCCCTATCTCAAGATAAGGGATCTGGCAGTAATTACGGGGATCAACACTGTCCCCACCGCATCAGTTCGTCTTTCGATAGGCGATGATCAGACCATGACTGTAGCAGAAACAGGGAACGGCCCTGTTGACGCAGTTCTAAGAGCAATTCAGAAAGTCACGGACAAGTTCACGAAAGTGAAACTGAAGGAGTTCAAGGTAGAAGCAATAACTGGAGGGACCAACGCTGATGCAGAGGTGCTAGTCAAGATTGAGGATGAAAACGGCAACATGAGCACTGCTTCATCGATGGGCACCGACATTGTGATGACCAGCGTTGATGCGATGATCAGTGGAATCAACGAAGTAATGCTCCGCAAGTCTAGGTCCTCCCAAAAGCCCAAAATACCTACCCAGTAAAGTAGGAAATACCTTGTCGCGCTCGTACAGAGTCTCTTGTATAGAAGGGGACGGAATAGGTCCAGAAATATTCCAGTCTGCACGAACCGTTCTTGAGGCCCTCAGCGATACTTGCAAGATAAGTTTTGATTTCGTATCCACACCCGCCGGCGACAAGGCAATGAAGGATTTCGGCGAGGCACTTCCAAAGTCGAGTTTCAATGCCATCAGGGAGTCAAACGTCTGTCTCAAGGCCCCTGTCGGAGAGACCGCAAAGGATACCATAGTTTTCCTGCGGCAAGAACTCGACCTCTACGCAAACATTCGGCCTGCCAAGAATTATCCATTCATCAATAGTAAGTTTTCTAACGTCGACATGGTGATTGTGCGTGAAAACACGGAGGATCTGTACGTCGGAAGGGAGTTTGTCGAGAATGATGGAAAAAAGGCAACCGCCTTCAAGATTATCACAGAGAGAGCGAGCAAGCGAATTGCCAAAGTGGCTTTCGAGATGGCTCTCAAGCGAAGGAACGGGTCGAATGAACCAAGTGTCGTTTGCGTGCAGAAATCAAACGTGCTACCAGTGACGGACGGACTTTTTCTCAAATCATGCTCTGAAGTTGCGAGAGATTATCCAAACGTGAAGTTTTCCACGATGTATGTTGACACCGCAGCGATGAATTTGGTACGAAACCCGGAGTCTTTCGATGTTATGGTGACCACAAACATGTATGGTGACATCCTGTCTGATGAAGCTTCCCAAGTGGTGGGAGGTCTAGGTCTCGCATCCTCGGCAAACTTGAGCGATGACTTCGCGCTCTTCGAGCCTGTTCATGGATGCGCCCCGGACATTGCTGGAAAAGGAATTGCAAACCCTCTCTCAATGATGTTTACCGCGAAGACAATGCTAGAATGGCTTGGAACAAAAAAGGGAGATCAAAATTGCACAAAGGCTGCTAAAATGCTAGAGTCGGCAGTCATGCTCGTGACCAGCTCGGGATTGAAGACACCTGACATCGGGGGCAGATCCAAAACACAAGAGGTAACGAGGGCCATCTCTCAAGAAATAATGAAACAGAAAAGTGGAGATAGCGACCTGGGAATCATGAAAGAAAATGTACTTCTGAAATGGTAATTATGGTGAAGGAATAGAAATGAGTTCAGGGCAAATCGGAACGGCAAAGGCACTATACGACAAAGATGTTACGACGTCCAAAGTGAAGAAGAGCGAAACTATCGCAGTACTTGGGTACGGAATCCAGGGCAGAGCTCAGTCAGGGAACTTGAGCGATTCAGGGTTCAAAGTGATAGTGGGTCTAAGAAAAGACGGCAAGTCTTGGGAGCTCGCAAAGGCGGATGGACACAGGGTCATGGAAGTTGCGGAAGCTGCAAGGGCGGCTAACATCATCCACGTGCTTGTACCCGATATGGTGCAAGCGGACGTATACAAGGAAATTGAACCGTATGTTACCGAAGGCAAGGCGCTCAGCTTCTCGCACGGCGCGGCGATTCACTGGGGCTGGATCAAACCACCGCAGAATGTCGACGTGTTCATGGTTGCGCCAAAGGCGCCAGGGCAGCGAGTGAGAGAGGTTTACCTGCAGGGATTCGGCACGCCTTCGGTTATCGCCGTACACCAAGATGCGACTGGACGCGCCTGGGAGCGGACGCTTGAATTTGCAAAAGGCATCGGGAGCACTAGGGCAGGAGTGATCAAGACTACGTTCAAAGAGGAAACCGAAAGCGACTGGTTCGGCGAGCAAGTAGATCTGTGCGGTGGCGCAGACAGGATGATCAGAAACGCATTCGAAGTTCTCGTAGAAAACGGCTACCAACCCGAGATAGCTTACTTTGAATGCCTCCACGAGCTGAAATTGATTGTAGATCTCATACAGAGGTACGGCATAGCTGGGATGTATCACGGTGTGAGCGAAACAGCGAGATTCGGCGGACTAACGGTAGGCGGCAACGTGATGAATCAGGATACAAAGCAGCGGATGAGAGAGGCGCTCCACGATATCCAATCCGGCGCTTTTGCTGAGAGATGGGTCAACGCGTACAGAAACGAGAAATCCAGAGCTTTTGACAAGTATATGGAGGAACTCGAGGTGCATCCAATCGAAGTTGTCGGCAGGAAACTGAGACAGATGATGTGGCCGGATGATACAAACACGGGCAAAGTGAAGAGCTGGTCAAAGCTAAGCAAGAGAAGCACGCCGACGAAGACAAAACCAAAGAAGAAAGCAAAAAAGAAACGCTAGGTGTGTCAAAGTGTCCGGCGGACAGACAATTGTAGAAAAAATAGTCTCTAGCGCAACAAAAAAGCGAGTGGGGGCAGGGGACCTAGTAGAGGTACTGCCCATTGACAAACTCTACTTTAACGAGGTAATTGCCCCGCCGGCGCTGGTCAATTTCAAGGACGATTTCGAGACGATATTCGAAGAAGTTGGCAGGTCACAGAAGGAAATCGTTGTACATACCCAGGCAGGCAAATCCCGGATGAAGGTTTTCGATCCCAAGAGAGTGTGTTTCATACCTGACCATACCGTGCCCTCTTGCTCGGTGAAAGTCGCACAAGGCGTGAACATGATGAAGGAATTCGCGGCTGCTCAGGGGATCAAGATGTACAAGGAAGGTGACGGAATCGAACACACCGTCGTCACTGAAGAGGGTTTTGTAAGACCCGGTGAGATTGTTGTTGCCACAGATAGCCATACCGATACAGTAGGGGCAATAGGAGCACTAGGTTTCGGAATCGGGACAACTGAAGCTGAATACGCTCTTGCGCTTGGAGAGATCTACGACTTTTTCGTGCCCGACACTTACAAGTTTCAAATTTCAGGACAATTCAAGCCCGGAGTTTCAGCAAAAGACTTGATCCTTAGAATTCTCGGAACTCTAAAAGAAGGAGGTTGTTCCAAGAGGATTGCAGAATATACCGGCGAGACTATACGCAAGATGAATATGGATGGCAGGTTTACGATGTGCAACATGTCAGTTGAAATGAGCGCAAGGACTGCCATCGTCGAGCCAGATCAGGTAACACTCGATTTCATGCAGGATATCATCAGGAGACATCCAGAGCTTTCAGAAGAGCTCAGTGAAAGCATGAGGAGTGTAAAGACGATGCAGAGCGACCGTGATGCAAATTATGCCTCGACCATGGAACTTTACGCGCAGGAGATGATTCCACAAGTTGCACTACCACATTCTCCAGCAAATGTCAAACCGGTCAACGAAACCAACGACGAGATCAATCAGGTGTTTATCGGATCTTGCACAAATGCCCGCCCTTCTGACCTGATTGAGGCGGCACGCGTGATGAAGGGAAGGAAAGTACACAGGAACGTCAATCTCCTAGTGATACCAGCCTCGAGACTCACATACAACTGGGCAATGTCGGAAGGAATTCTGAAAATATTTGCAGACGCTGGTGCCAACATTGAATCCTCAAACTGCGGCCCATGCTTCGGAAAACACATGGGCGTTCTGTCCCCAGGCGACAGATGCTTGAGTACTTCTAACCGCAACTACAAGGGAAGGATGGGATCTCCAGAAGCATTCATTTATCTATCTTCGCCAGCAACCGCAGCTGCAACTGCTATCGAAGGAAAGCTAACTGATCCGAGGAAGTATTACTCATGAATTCCATGATAAACGGTACTGTCTCTGTCAAATTTGGGGACGACATCAATACAGATTACATTATTCCCGCTTACTTGCTCCAAGAAGCCTGGGACAAGCGCTTCTTTGCAGATTACGCCTTTGAAAGGTATTATCCTGATTTCCCAAAGATCTGCAGGGGAAACCCAAACAAGGACAACATAGTCGTAGCCGGAATCAACTTCGGTTGTGGCTCTAGCAGAGAGCAAGCGGTTTACGCGATACAATACAACGATGTGAAAGCCGTCGTGGCAGAATCGTTTCCAGACATATTCTTTCGAAACTCGATAAACAACTCCTTTTGCGTCGTGAAAGTCGCAAGCACAAAGGAATTTCAGCTCGGAGACACGGTTGAGATTGACCTGGACAATCTCGTCGTCAGACGTAATGGCTCTGATGAGCATAAGATAATCATGAATGAGGAGGAGCGCGATTTGCTTGTCGCCGGTGGGCGTTTGGGGAAAGTTCAAGAAAGACTGAGACAGAGGTTGCTTACCGTTACTTGAGGGTTGCCTCAAAGTCCTCTCTTGAGAAAAAAGTAACTGTTGCAATCCAAGGAGAGCTCGGAGCTTACAGTCAGCAAGCCGTTTACTCCTTCTTCGGAAAGGAAAACGTAGTAGAAGTACTTGCTATTCCTACATTGCAGCGAGTTTTCAACGTCTTGTGCGGTGGCAAGAATGCACCGGATTACGCTGTGGTTCCCATCGAGAACAGCTCCGCAGGGAGTGTCGGAGAAACCATTGACTTGTTGATTAGCAAAAATGTTCGCATAATTGGTGAGAGCAAGGTTCCTGTCCATCACTGTCTCATAATCCATAGCAATACCACTTTGAAAAAGATCAAGAAAGTAATGTCGCATCCACAGGCTCTTGCCCAGTGTAGAGAATACCTGGACAAGCATGGAAAGCGTTGGGAGCAGATCGCGGTGTATGACACAGCGGGCTCTATCAAGATGATCAAAGAGCAACGACTCTTGGACACAGCAGGTATAGCCAGCGAGCTAGCTTCAGAAATATACGGCATGAAGATAGTTAAGAAAAGCATAGAGGACGACAAGACAAACACGACCAGGTTTGTAGTAGTTGAAGATGGTGCAGGCAAAGTCTCAGAAATTGCGACCGAACCAACAGGCGACGACAAGACATCTGCAATATTTGCCACAAAACATGAACCAGGCTGCCTCGTTCAAGCTCTGAGCGTCCTATCATCAAACGACATCAACCTGGATAGGATCGAGTCGAGGCCGTACAGGGGTAGGCCATGGGAATATTATTTCTACGTTGATTTTTCAGGACATATGAAGAACGAAAATGTTAGGAGTGCTGTTGAAGAACTCAAAAGCCAAGTTGAGGAGCTCAAGATCCTTGGTTCTTATCAGCGACGAATTTAGTGAGTGAAGTTGAGCGAAAAGCAGCACAAGACATACGTGATGAAATTCGGCGGGTCCTCACTGGCCGGATCAAAACAGATTCTTCAGAGCGCTACTCTGGTGAAGAAGTATGCGGCAGACTCAAACCTAGTTGTTGTTTGCTCAGCGATGGGAGACACAACTGACCACCTTCTCAAGGCAATAGACCACGCCAAGAAGGGAGAGACGAATCAGGCGCGCAAGGTTATCTCCGAGGTCCATGTTAGCCACATGGCCGCAGTGAACGAAAGCATCACGGAGGGAAAGTACAAAGAGATATGCCGTGACCTTCTCACGGAGCTTTTCGACGAAATCGACAAGGTACTCCTTGGCATCTCTCTTCTGAAGGATCTTAGTCCGAGATCACTTGATTACGTTCTCTCTTTTGGAGAAAGACTCGCTACCAATATAATGAGCAATGTCCTGGCAGGGATGGGACTCAAAACAAGGTACCTGTCCGGCGGAGAAGCCGGTATCTTGACAGATGAAAGCTTTGGATCAGCAGAACCAATACTTAGCGTTACGAATGAGAAGCTACGGAGCAAACTCTTCCCGCTGATTTCCGACGGAGTAATCCCTGTGGTAACCGGATATATCGCCGAAACTTTGGAGAGCCACGAAATAATTACACTTGGAAGAGGAGGCTCCGACTACACGGCGACGTTGATTGCAGCAGCCATTGATGCCGATGAGATCATTTTGTGGACTGACGTTGACGGCATACTCTCTGCTGATCCAAGGATAATCAAGGATGCAAAGATACTGGAACAGATAACCTATCTAGAAGCGATGGAAATGAGCGCTTTCGGTGCAAAATCCATGCAACCGAGAGCACTTGAGCCGGTGGCGAAAAAAGGGATAGCGGTAAGAATCAGAAACACGTTCAACCCTGACTGCCTAGGTACATTGATTGTATCGGCAAGTAAGATTGCAAACGGCGCACGCTCGGGCGTAAAAGCGGTGGGATCTATAACTAATGTCGGCGCAATAACGATAAGCGGAACCAGCATCGTGGGTAGCCCCGGGACGGCCGCGAAGATATTCGAGATTCTCAAGGATCTTGGTGTACCGATATTGATGATGTCTCAATCTGTTTCTGAGAACAACGTTTCGCTTGTCGTGCGCCGCGACGCTCTCCATAAGGTTGTGCGTGCTTTCAAGCGAGAGTTGCTTCTCGAAGATCCAGATTCCAAGGTAAAGACGACTTCCGACGGGCGCGCTAAATTCAATTTCTTGGACTATGAAGATGACGTCACGATACTTGCGGTTCTGGGTCGAGGAATGATCGGCACTCCTGGAATTGCGGGAAGAGTATTCAGCACGGTTGCAATGCAGGGCGTAAACGTAAGAATGATCGCACAAGGGTCTTCAGAAATCAATATCTCGTTTGTGATCAAGGACAAAGACAGAACCAAAGCTGTCACTGCGCTCCATGAAGAGTTCGTCTTGAAAGATTCGCACTAACGAAGTAGAATATTGGTACGCTCAATTAGAGATGACCCATTACTCTGTAGAGATATCTCTAGACGAGTAACTTCCGGAGGGATTTTGTGTCGGCCGAGATTGTCTGTAGCAGATCCGGCGTCACTCCCTTTAACAATGCATTTGGATCCTTCAGTCCGTTGCCTGTGCAAATCGAGACAACCATCGAGCCTTTCACCTTTTCAAACTCGTCAGTGTTCCCGCTCCTTGAGAGTCTAATCAGATAAGCGATCGGAGCTGCGGAAGCTGGCTCGACGAATAGCCCTTCCTTCGACGCGAGCAATTTTTGAGCTGCAAATATCTCCTCGTCTGAAACGTAATCGGCGCTGCCCTTGGAATCGTAAATTGCGTCCATCGCTTTCATCCAACTGACCGGAGAACCGATGTTTATCGCAGAAGCTTCTGTATGAGGAGCCATCACCGGGTCTATTGAATCCTTCCTACCTTGCTTGAAAGCCCTCGCGATTGGAGCAGAACCTTCAGCTTGTACTGCAAGCATCCTTGGAAGGCGTTCGCGAAGCACTTGCACCCCGTCTTCGAAGAGCTCTTTGAACCCCTTCCATGCGGCAGCAATGTTCCCACCGTTTCCTACTGGCAGGACGACGTGATCGGGAACGCGCCCCAGCTGCTCTATGATTTCGAACGCGACTGTCTTTTGGCCCTCGATCCTGAACGGATTTAACGAATTCAAAAGAAGCATCCTGTTATCATTTTCACACAACTCGCGCGCGATTCTCAGCGAGTCGTCAAAGTTGCCCTCCACCTGATAGATTTCTGCGCCGTATGCAATCGCCTGGGCTATCTTTCCTAAGGCGATCTTGTTCTTTGGTACTAGGACAATGCACTTGATCCCAGCTCTTGAGCTGTACGCGCTAAGCGACGCGGATGTATTGCCAGTAGAAGCGCACATCGTGCTCTTGTAACCCTGCTCTATCGCCTTGGAGACTCCGACGGTCATTCCTCGATCCTTGAATGAGCCAGTCGGGTTTAGTCCCTCGAACTTTACGTAAAGCGAACCCAGTCCCAGAATTTCTGCAAGGGTCCTGCATTCGACCAGATTGGTCCAGCCTTCAGACAGAGAGATTATGTTCTTTTCATTCCAGAGTGGGATCGTGTCAATGTACTTCCAAACACCCGAGCGATTATGTCCTTTGCCGCTGGAATATTTCGAGAGCCTCACAATTTCCAGAAGATTTCCGCATTTAGCGCACTGGTAGAATTTACCATAGTCGTCAATGTTGTACTTGGTCCTGCAGCCAAAACAGCGGAGCACAAAATGCTCCTTTTTCCCCGTGAATTCTACCAAATTACTGCAATACCTACTGACAGATAATTTCGAAAGTTTTTCTGGTTGAGTTATAAAGATTCATTGGTATCCGAGCTTTCGATGTACTTTAGCTCCTGAATTTTGGTGATGTAAGATAGCTCAGGACCTTTGCGTTTCTTCTTGCGACACGTTTTCAGTACTGTACCATCTGTCAATATCTCTGGTTTCCTAGATTGTGTAAGTCGTTGTTTCGAGAAGTTAAGCCAGGCGATGTACAAGCCAAGACTGATTACGCGATTTCTACCAGCTCAACCTCGAACGGTATTGCCCAGACTTCCCGTTGGATTCGCCTAGGTTGATTCCTTCTATTGCATTTCCGCAATCTCTCTCGCGAGAAGGGTTCTGTGACATTTCTCTGGGTCTTTGCATGAACATAGTAGTGTAATGTCTCCTTCTTTCGAGAGTTTTACGAGATCTAGTAGTTGCACCTGATTTCTCTGCAGCGCTTTCCTATATTCCTTCGCAACTTTGCTCCAAGGAATTTCTCCTGATTTCCATTTTTTGATTACTTCTCTTGGGGTTCCCAGTTCCTTGATCCAGAGATCAACCTTCTCTTTCTTGATTCCCCTGGGCCACATGGTCATGACCAAGATTCTCTTTCCGTCAGATTTCTCTGGTTTGTCATAGATAGTCTTGTCTATCTTTATCAAGGCGTTCAGGATCTCGTCAAGAGGCTAATCAAAGTCGCTTTAGAACTTTTAGCGCGATCAAAGTGATGATATGGCTTGGCCGACAAGGATTTTCAATAGCGAATGAAATCATGGCTTGGTTTGGATGCGCCGCAGGCCCTTGTGCAGGTTCTGAACAATAGAGAAACTCAAGACAATGGGACTTTGAAGCGACAGGAAGAAGTCAATGTATCTGAGATTGCCTCCTGATGGATGGCCAAGTTTTAGAGCGCAGGACGCTCTAAACAGATGTGCCTTATACATACCTCGTTCCGAGTATTCGTGATCAAAGAGCAAATGGTTTGACTACATCCAACTGTTGGAAAGAATTTGTTAAAATAGTGAGTGTGCCTTACGGTCAGCAACCTATGACAACATTTATTCTCGTACCGGGAGCCTGGCTGGGTGGATGGGTTTGGGATAAAGTTAATCCACTGCTTTAAATAAAGGTCACAAGGTCTATCCCGTTACTCTGACGGGAATGGGAGAGCGAGTCCATCTTTACTCTAAGGAGTTTGGGATTGAAACCGCTATACAAGATGTATTGAACGTAATGAAGTACAATGAAATTGAAGACGTTGTGCTCGTGGGGCATATCTTCTCAGGCAAAGTCGTAGCAGCAGTGGCCGACCGGGTTCCAGAGAAAGTAAGGATATTCTCTATCTTGATGCATTTCGTCCAGAGAAAAAGAATAGGACGGGGCAGGGAAGCTTCAATGACGACTGGCCTATTGAAAATGGAAAGATTATCCTGACCAAGGAGATACTCGACAACATTGGAAAAGACGTCGAAGGAAGAAATCGAAAGTGGTTGCTCTCCAGAATCACACCTTGGCCCCTAAAATACGCCCTTGATCCGTCAGACTATCCAAGAATTTTGATTCGGTTAAGAGCACCTACATATTCTGCACAAGCGGTGGAGATCCAATTAATGAGATTTTACTGGGAAAGCTAGAAGGACCATACAAGGTCATAGAATCAGGGCACTGGCCGATGATTACCAAACCTCATGTACTAGCTAGGGACTTGCTTTCATTAACACGCAGTCAACTCACTGCAAGAAACTGAGTCAACGAGCTAATGCGACTTTCAAACGGGACGCGTACCTCTCTACCAGAGGGATGAAAATAAGCGGGTAAAATATCAGCAAATATGAGATTAAAGGAATCCTACTATAGAAGATCCGGAATACCACGTTGTAGATCACCTCTGGAAAAAATGGCAGCGCGACTAGCACGCCTGTGATGGCTGCCAAAAGCACGTAGACTATTTTCTCTCTTGCCTTCACCACGAAATAGGGCAGCGCAAGCAACGCGAGTTGTTTTGTGACAAGGCTCAGACCGTATCCTACTGCTGACAGTTTCTCCTTCTTATTGAGCAGGTAGATGCTGATGGCAACAAAAAGCCCCGCTATGATGTCATTCCCTCCATAATAGTAATTTACGACAAAGTTTAGTCCGTTGCCCAAGAATACAAATGCGAACTTGCGCTCGAAACTCTTCTCGCTAAAATACATAACAATCAATCCGTAGATGACCATGTCCGCGACTAGATTGCCATATCTTACATCTCCCAAAACGTAGAACGGGAAATAGTAGAGTATCATCATCGGGGGATACTGCAGAAACTGAACAATCGCGATGTGGTTTTGAGATTCATTGTAAGGATTTGTTCTAGCGTCAATTGTGTAGTTTTGCCCGTACGGGTTGATGCCCTTGCTAAGGTAGGCTTCAGCTTGGCGTACGTCGACTGGAACATCAGAACTCGTAATGTTGATGGGGAATGCATGAATGACAATCAATGCAAGTGTTATGTATGCAACGCCTGCTAGAAGGTAGAATCTGTACTTTTGAAGCAACGCGCTAAGAGAGACATTGCCCACGATGAATCATGCCTGTAAAGCCGTAGTTATGGATTTCCTGATAGAATCGTCCTTTAGAAAAGTCATGAGCTCGCGTAGTCTATAGCAGCATTGTTATATAGCAATTATGTTATGTTCCGACCCATGGACGCAAAAGTATCGCAGATTACTCTCGTTGTAAGAAACCAAGCTGAGGCGCTAAAGTTCTACACAGAGAAAGTGGGTTTTGAAAAGAAAACTGACTTCACTCCACCTGGCCGAGACAGGTGGGTCACAGTGGGACCGAAAAGTCAAGAGTTGGAGTTTGCCCTCTTTCAAGCAGGGAGAGGGGATGCAAACAACTGGTCCAAGGAGTGGAAGCCAGGGATTTACCCGCAAGTCGTAATGCGTGTAGATAATTGCCGCAAAGCTTTCGAGGAATTGAAAGAGCGTGGGGTACAGTTCGTGCAGGATCCCAAAGAGTATCCTTGGGGAATATCTGCAACATTTTCCGACCTAGATGGGAATCTCTTTTCATTAAACCAACTTCCATCAAGGTAATCTTGGTCCTGATTAATGACAGACAAATCTCGAAACAACGCCGTGTTTGCCGCTGTTTCAAACCCTACTCGCCGCGAGATACTCGATATGTTGAAGTCAGGAGACAGGCAGGCAGGAGATCTGGTCGCGGCCTTTCCAAAACTTCCGCAGCCGGCAATATCTAGGCATCTCAAGATACTGCGTGAAGCTGGACTCGTTAGAGTGTCGCCACAGGCTCAGAAGCGGGTTTACTCGCTTCAGGCAAAGAAGCTTAGAGAGGTTGACAACTGGGTTTCTCTATACAGGCAATTCTGGTCAACTCGTTTAGATTCATTGAGGATGCACTTGGACTCGATCAAGAGGGAAGATCACTAATGCCACGAGATGAATTCGGAGCGAACGGTGCCGTGATTACAAACGGAGATAAGGCAACTCTGATCTTCAGGAGACGTCTGGAGCATCCCCCTGAGGTTGTATGGAAGGCCATTACAGAACCTTCTCAGCTCGCAAGTTGGTACATGACCAAAGCTGTAATTGATTGCCGAGAAGGAGGATCTATAGATTTCGTCTCAGGGCCTTCAAGACTGCATGTTACTGGAAGGATTCTAGTTTGGAAACCACCTCTTGTCTTCGAACACGAGTGGAAAGTTGAATCGCGCGCTGAATTGCCATCCGGAGAGGATGCAATCATACACTGGGAGCTCCACGGTGACGGAGCCGGTACTGTACTTCACCTCGAACACCGAAAATTGAACACCCAGACAGCTCTCGGGTTTGCTCCAGGGACGCACGCTTTCATGGATAGGCTAGAAGCATATTTGGGGAAACAATCCTTGCCAAACTGGCAAGAAAGATACCAGCAGATTGCAGCTCAATATCCTCCGTCGTGGACAACAAAATGATCCTAGCTTTACGGACTGAATATCAGGATCCATATTCTAGTCATGAAGTTTGGCGGTCAGGCGCTCAGAACTTCACAAAGACACTATGGTAGAAAGTCACTTGTAGTTTCTAAAGGTTAACTTGTTTTCTAGAGAACAAGTCAAACTGCATTACTAACATTTAATACAAGAGTGCAGTGCTTGTTCTGTTGCGTGTCAGATCTTGGAACTAACCGCACTCAAAGGACTAGTTCCTGCAGTCCTTGCAACCATGCAACAAGGAGAATCAGTTTACTGCGAGCATGGAATAATGCTCTACAAGGACTCCCAGGTCAACGTTTCGCGAAAGACCATAAAATCAGGCGGCTTCATGCAAACGATGGAAAGAACAACCGTTGGCGGAGTCCCATACTTTCTTGCTGAGTACGTCGGGCCAGGCAGTGTGTGCTTTTCTCGTGATGGCGTGGGGGATATTCGAGTGATTGAGCTTGAGCAAGGACAAGTACTAGATGTCGCCGAGGGTTCTCTTCTTTGCGCAGATAATAGGGTTCAATACGACATGCTTCACGTAAAGGGAACGCACAGGCCAGGAGGTTTGACGGGCGTCTGGATGGACCGGTTGACAGGGCCTGGGAAAATTGCTCTACACGGCTACGGAGATATCATAACAATGACGCTTGCACCAAAGGAGACAGTTCCTTGTGATATGGGTGCGCTCCTGTACAAGGATGGCAGCGTTCAAGCACAGACAAAGACCCTGCCTTTTGGCTCCGGACTGCTTGGGAAGCTGGAAGCTTTCGAGGTCATGGACCTTACCGGACCCGGAAAAGTCTCGCTTCAGAGCATCGATCCGCGATCACCGGGCCATCATTGAGGGTTGTGAGTAAAATGCCGATACCTGAAGAATTTGTGAAGAAAGCGAACGAAGTAACAATCAGTCGAGCGTCGCTTACGGAGATAAACTGCAAGAGCTGCGGAGCAAAGATAGATCCAAAGAACATTCAAAATGGATACGCAAAGTGCGAGTACTGCGGAAACATCTTTGCCCTAACTGTGGACGGCAAATTCTCTCCGAGCTCGTAAAGGAGATATTCTGTTTGAAAGTAGATTCTGTAGGAGGAATCACTCCTGTAGTGCTTGTGACTCTGTCGAAGGGAGAAAAGATACTTTCGGAGCATGGACTCATGCTCTACAAGGAAGCGCCAGTCCAGGTGCATAGAAGGACTCTCAAATCTCTTGGGGTTGGAACCCTTCAGCAGATGAGTATTAGGGCAAAAGCAGGCTCGCAAGAGGATTATTTCCTAGCCGAGTACGAGGGGCCAGGCAATGTCACTTTTTCACGAGACAAGACTGGGGAAGTCAGGACGATGGATCTTGCACAGGGACAGGTCGTGAGGATAAAAGCGGGTCATCTGATGTGCTTTGTCGAGTCGGTGAAATATCGGCCAATGGTCCTACTTCAGTACCAAAATCCGTCCGATCCTAATGAGATTGAGTACGTTATTACAGATGAATTGACTGGTCCTGGGACTATAGTCTACCAGTCGGTTGGAAACATTGTGACTTTCAACTTAAACCCAGGAGAAACTGTTCGCACTTCTGTCGAGGCGTTGTTGATGGTATCTGGAACCATAACTCCAAACTTGCATTGGCTGTACGGTGGTGGTAATTTCACAGGGAATTACCAATTTCCAGTTGTGGACCTTAGGGGACCGGGGCAGGCGCTCCTCCATAGCGGTGTGTAAAGTATGAAGATAGAATCTAGGGGAGATTTTGTGCCGATCGCGCAGGTACAGCTTGAGCGAGGAGAAGAAATCTACAGTGAAGGAGGATTGCTCGTCTATTCAGATCCGACGATTGGCTTTCAGATGCGGTACCTGACGCAGGGAGGCTTGGGCGGGATAGTGAGGAGAAGCCTCGGAGGTTTGCCGTTTCATCTTCACGTCTACACTGGTCCTGGCTACGTCGCGTTCAGCCGCTCTAGACCGGGAGAGGTCCGTACTCTTGAGCTGCAAGCGGGGCAATCAATAGACCTTGCGGAGCATTCCCTACTGCTAGCTACAAACTCCATAGGCTATGCACCTTATTACGTCCGCGGAGCTGGAGGAGCTCTTGGGATAAGAAGACTTGAGGGGGTCTGGATGGATCGCCTAACTGGGCCTGGAACGATAGTTTACCACGGCCACGGTAACATATTGAGTTTCAACTTGAAGGAAGGTGAGGGCATGGATGTGGATGAGGGCGCGCTACTTCTGAAAGATGCTGGCGTAAAGATTCAGCCTTACAGTCAGTCGCTAGGTGGAGGCTTGACAGGACACGCAATGAGCTTCTCTGCGTTGCGAGTTCAGGGTCCGGGTCAAGTCGCGCTTCAAACAGTCGACCCATCGAGAGCGCATTCTGGAAAATAATGACTTCTGATGTTAGCTAGCATCAGCGTGCATGTCCACACTTTAAGAAACTCTAAATCTTCAAACTTTGTGGAGTCGCATGTTGAACAGACATAGAATTGCAATACTTGCTCTGTCGGTAGCCGGTTTAATCGTAGCCATAATCCACGCCCTGCAGGAGAATCTATACATTCCGCCGAACTTTTGCAACATCAACTCGAAAATTTCATGTGGTGGACTCTTTAACTCAGGCTATACCGCAATCCAAGGTGTTCCATTTTGGCTCTTGGGGCTGATTTGGTTCGTAATGCTGATTCCCGTAGGGTTTCTTCTTTCTGATCGCTGGAAGATCCTAATTCCAGTTCTGATGGTTGGGAATCTTTTCACGATCTACCTTTGGAACATCGAGATAAACATCGTGGGAATCATCTGTCCGGTTTGTGTTAGCCTTTACGCGGTGAACTACGCAATCACCGGCGTTGCCTATTTCGGCCGGTCCAAATGAAGACCAACATATTTTCAAGGATTACAACCATGCGAACTCCACTAACCAAATTGCATAACACTCTACTCCAGAGCTGATCTCCACATCACTGTTCCGTCAGCCGGGCTGTGTCCAGAGGAGTAAAAGTAACCTCACGATTTCCTAGATAGGAAAAGGTCATTCCCGGATACGTTTTTCCAAAAGTGTAGAGAATCTTCCAATACGATTGCATTCAGTTGATGTAAGAAGCAGCTGGAATGCAGATTCGGCTGTTGTTCAGAATAATGTTTGGACAATGGACAAGAATGTGCCAGTCTCCATTCTTTATTGGATAGGCGCTGGATACTCCAAATTGAAAGACATCTCCGGGGAAGTGAGTTTCACAAACACGACCATATCTCAAAGCGAGTACCGTATCTGACAACAAGAGCCTTCGCGCTGTTAACTTGTACTTCACTCTCCTCTGCCCGTCCTACAAGATGAGGATTTAGCTTTCTATCTGCCAAAGGAACAACTCTTGAATCACTCTCTCCTAACTTGTACAGATCTTCGAACCAGGCCATTGGCTCGCCTTTTTCGATTGAAGAGTTTCTTAGTTCTCTAGGCACACTCGTGTCATGTAGCAGATCCATTCAAGGGTACAGTCGATGACTACGAACACAAAACTTAGTCAATATATAGTTTCGAGTTTAGAATATCCATTTTGACCTATATGTTTTCCAAACCAGAGTTTGATTATCTAAAGTCCCAAAGACTAGCAAGGTTTGCTACCGTCAACAGTAAGGGTCAGCCGGATGTCGTTCCAGTAGGTTTTGAATTCGATGGCAAATATTTCTGGATTGGTAGCCATAATCAACAGATATTCTTACTCGGCATGAAATACAAGAACGTCAAGAACGACAACAAGCTAGTCTCTCTCACTGTGGATGATTTAGAATCGGTGAACCCTTGGAAACCTAGATCTATCAAGGTAAACGGCGTGGCTGAGATCATGGATCACGACGGAATCTTTGGAAAAGGGAAATACATTCGAGTCACACCAAAAACATCGTGGAGTATGGGGATACCTGGTTTAACTCTTCCAAAAGACCAGTGGCGTCTCAAAACAATTCATGAAGAATGATAGCAAAAGCGAAGAGGAGTTTTTCATTCGATAATGCAATCTATATCGTATCCGATATAGTTATATGGATTGAAACCTGACTGGTTAGGTTATGCCAAAAGCGAAACAGGAGAGCTATCTTGAGAGACCTCAGGGCGCTCCGAGGGGTTTGTTGTTGCACTTTATGCTCCACAAAATTTCGCTCAAACCCTCTCATGGCTACGAGCTCCTCCAAGAGATTGAAGAAAACACAGAGGGAGCGTGGCGTCCAGGGCCTGGGTCAATTTACCCGATGTTGAAGAAACTAGTTTCAGAAGGCTACATCAAGTCTAAATCGCCAAAGAAAATGAAAACAGCTCAGACAGTTTATCAGATCACTCCAAAGGGCAAGCTCCACATGCAGGAGATTCGCAAGGTGTTTGCCAACGCGAGCCAAAAATGGGGTGGACTTTACCGATTATTTTCAGAGATGTTAGATCCAGCAGATATTCCAAAGATGTTTGTTGATGGCTCTAGAAGGCAATTCGAGATAACACGCGAGATGCTCGAATCAAAACTGGACAAGGTATCAAAATCCGATTTGGTGTACATGATGAAGGAGTATTCATTGAATCTAGAGAGACAACTTGACTGGAGTAACGAAGTTTTGAACAAACTAAAGCGTGCCGACCCTGTAAAGACGGAAGCGAAGATTGCGAGTAGGTAAATTATAATGGCAACTGTGACGGTACAACAACCATCAACGATTGTAAAGGTCGAGAACCTCTCGAAGAGTTTCGGC
>DAHVAI010000155.1 GCA_027314685.1 Nitrososphaerota archaeon
CGTCCCATTAGCCAGTGGGTTGAGTCCAATTCCCCTAAAGATTGCGGGAAGCGCTATCAGAACTATCGTAGAGTTAATTGTGGCCATCAACACTCCCAAGGTGGTGTTGGAAAGTGCAACCCATTTGTATTGAACCATATATTTTAGCTCTAAAATATTGAATTATCAAAGATATATTAAGCGTTTTTGGGACCATCGTCTTCTTCGAGCACCACCGAGTTCTTTGATCATATAATCAATGTTGATTACTTTGACTGACTGGCATTTCGAAAGATTACTTGTTTTTGAACAACAGCACCAGAACAAATCGTTGCATTATAATGGGGCTGTGACGAGCTCTATCGTTGTACCAAAGTCGATACAACTTTTTTAACCTAAAGTGGTAATGACAAGTGGAAACCTTGCGCGCCAACTTTGTCCTTTCTGGAGCAGTCTTGTTGATTCTAAATGTACTTGCCATTCTTGTTGCGTCGACAATACCTCACATCTTCATAGCTTTCGGAGTGATAATTGCGATAGGCTTCGTGCTTAGTGCTATTGGCGTAGCACTTCCTGAAAAGGCCGTTACCACTTCAACCAAAGTACCAGAGAGTACCTCTCAGACAAACTGAGTGTTACTGTGTTAGAAGATCGGCCATAGATTTTTCTACAAGCGACCAATCGTGACTCGTCAGTCTGTAACTCCGCCCTGGTCCTCTCTCTTTTCGCGCGACGTCACATTCGACCAGGAACTCAAGATGCGATATCGTCTCGAGCATCGCTAGCCACTTGTCAAAATTCTCCAATGATTCAAACTGTCCTCTTGACCACTTTACCGAAGAGGCCACTTCTGCCACAGAGCGATGATCTCCGCGTAGCGCTCTGAAAATCTCGAAGAGGCGTTCGCGATGGTGGAGCATTAGCGCTTCGATTCTGTCAGACAAATCAGTGATATTATCTCCGTGGGCAGGCAGGACAACCCTCGGGTCAAGTCTCTTCACTTTTGCTAGGGAAGTGAAATAGGAGTGAAGTGCGTTGTACCCCGGAATAGGATAGAAGGCAATGTTAGGCGTTTCTTTTGCAAGTATGTGGTCCCCTGATAGCAACGTCTTGTCTATTTGTCGATAGAGACAAATGTGGCCCGGTGTGTGCCCAGGTGTATGGACGACCCTCCAAGAACCTGATTGACCTTTGATGATCGTCCCGTCTCGGAGGTACGAATCAGGCTCTGGCAAGACTGTGAGGCTAGCCGCAATTCTAGCCCTGGCGTTTGCAAGCATTCCCAACGGCGCGCCGAGAACATTTGCCGCCTGCGTTAGATTTTTTCTGAATAGGTCATAGTAAGTCAAGGGCAGTGATTCCCTCCTATGGTACGACATTTTCGAAGAGTAACTCTTGATTATCGCATTCGACCCGCCAAAGTGATCTGGATGCAGATGTGTGAGCAACAACCTTTCAATCTTGATTCTTCCGAGTTCATCGCCGATAGCACGAATCAGTTGGCTGCTCGAGACTTCCCACCCAGAGTCAACTAGAAAGTATTTCATGTTTAGACTCTCCACGAGATAGCAACTGACTTGGCTCGTAATTTCTTCCAGCGGTTCTGAGATGGTCAATCTGTAGAGCCCTTCATCAATCGGCTTGATTATAACGGCCAAGATGGTAAGGTTTTAGCTTGACGCATATTTATGCGTCATTCGCCCTAAAATGCTATGACGAACTAATTCCAAAAGCATGTACGACTTTTTGCCATGGTTATACGTTTGTACCATAAACTACAAGTCTAGAGCAGATGATATCTTATCGGGACGAATTGTATGTCACAAAGAATTTCTTCAAATCTATCAAATATCGAATCTTTGAAGCAGGGATCAAAGTATGTAAAGCCTGGACTTTCGGAAGAGACTATTGCATTAGTCGAGTTATTGATTGGGATTATTGTATTTGTTGTGGGATTTGACTTTTTCCTTTTTCATAAACCGTCACACCTGATATTTGAGATAGGCGGCATCATGTTGTTTGCAGGCTCGTTCCCAATCGTACATACGATATTTAGAAACGTAAAGTAGCTTTGTTTACCATAGTCAATGTGAAATAATTTCTGGTCGTTTGTAAATTCTATAGATGCGAATATCCCGGCTGATAAATTCCTTGTCCGCAATAGTCGCAGTATAACGCTCCTTCTTGTACTCTCGCGCCGCATTTTACGCAAAAGTTGACCTTGACTAGTGGAACTTGCGCGTGTTTTTCAAGTGAATAACTCTTCAATACCCGTCTTCGTCCTGCGAGAAGGACGCCAATCAAGACCGCAAACAACGCCCATGGCAACACGAATTCCAAGATCAAGGAAGTGGTGATAGAAAGCTCGAGCGATTCAAACAGCGCCGCAACAATCAACTCAGTTGCAACAACAAGAAAAACTATCCCTGTTCTCGCAGCTTCAAATCTTAACATTCTTCGTCTAGCAATAGTAGAAACAAGGTAGAAGCTCTGCGTCGTCGCGATCGCGTACGCTGGCAGCTCAAGCCAGCTGTGAGGTTGAAGTAAAAGCGTAAACGAGAGCAGCGGACCAGGCAAATGAGAAACAATACCCAACACCTCCACAGCGAGCGCCGTGTTGTACATAGAGTAACCGAAGATGAACCAGCCGAGCGCCGGCACTATTTCAAGAGCTCCCAACCGAAAGTTGTTAAAGAATATGAACAACGTCCTTCCCGTAAAACTGAGTGTAGCTACTGCGTTCGCTAGCGAGGAATTCTGCGCAGATATCTGATTTATAGTAGATTGAGAAATAGGTATGATCGTTCCCAAGATCAAAAACGCAAGCTCGGTCGTAAACACAATGAGCACAACCTTTAGCCATGGGCCTGTAAGCATACTCGTAATCACGCGCTTGGGAGTGATCGGTTCTCTCTGGCTAGCTATCACTTTGAGGCGCTCACAGTACTGCTGTTATCATCCAACAATCTAAAACATTACGACAGCATGGTTCAGGTACAACACAACAGAATACTTTTCTTGAAAAAATAGAATAGGAAGTTATCCATAACATTGAGCAAAAGTGAGAAGATGTTCCAGCAATCAAAGTGATTCAGCTAGAGACGTTCCTGTTCGAGTTCATAATGCCTAAACTAAAAGCGTGCGTAACTCGGAACTACTGTCAAAAACTCTGCAATTAGAGACTTGTACCGATGTATTGATTAGAGCGATTGACCAATTTTCT
>DAHVAI010000164.1 GCA_027314685.1 Nitrososphaerota archaeon
CAGCTCCTGCTAGCATTGCAGAGATACCTGCAATCCTTATGATGTCCATGTTCTGAATCGCGCCGGAGAATCCGGAGAGAAACGTAGCGTTTGTAATGACACCGTCAGAAAGGCCGAGCATGATGTCACGAATAACACCCCTTCCTTGGATGTGCCGGTGCAATTCCCGTTTTGGTTGTACGTACGAATGTCGCTTCGAATTCGGATCGGGAGCCGCCATCAAAACATCAACGAATGAAGGTTAGAGGATGCACAAAGCATAACCTTTAGGTTTTACTAGTGGAAAGAGATGGGTCTCAATAAGAGAAAAATACCACTTTTTTAGGTTCTTTCTTTGATTGGTGAGTTTAAACACGACGAATGGATGGGGACTGGAGAATAGACTTGCGAGAATGATCAAACCTTCAACTGGTCACTCTGTAATGCTTGCGTGCGATCATGGATATTTTATGGGACCAACGAGCCGCCTTGAGGAACCTAGAAAGACGATCGCCCCGTTGGCTCCTTTTGCCGACGCGCTTGCGGTTACCCGCGGAGTTTTGCGAAATTGTGTCAACCCTACATGGGATACTCCAGTCATTCTCAGGGTCTCTGGTGGTAGTAGCATCCTGCAAGAGGATCTGAGCGACGAAGGCATAACAGTTTCAATGAGGGAGGCCGTGAGATTAAACGTTTCAGCAGTCGCACTATCGATATTCGTAGGAACTGCTCACGAAAAGCAGACGCTGCTTAGCCTTGCAGAATTTGTTGATCAAGGTGAAGATTTCGGAATTCCAGTCATGGCAATAACAGCAGTCGGCAAAGAATTGGAGAAGAGAGATGCCCGCTATCTCAGTCTCTGTAGCAGAATAGCCGCTGAAATCGGCTGTCATGTTGTAAAGACCTACTACTGCGAAGGATTCTCGAAGGTCGTCCAAGGCTGTCCGGTTCCGATAGTGGTTGCGGGCGGACCAAAGCTGAAGACTGAGAAGGACGCGTTCGAACTTGCGTACAATGCACTAGGCGAGGGTGCAATCGGGGTAGATATGGGGCGGAACATCTGGCAG
>DAHVAI010000180.1 GCA_027314685.1 Nitrososphaerota archaeon
CGCCCCTTGATTGACGTCCAGCTCAATCTCCCTCAGTGCTTCACGAACATTCCTTGGGTCCATCTGATAGCTTCTCCTGTCTCCGAACTTCGGGGCAGAGTCAGCTGCTTCTCTAAAGGGTCCGTAGAAACCCGAAGCATACTTTGCAGAATATGCCATAATTGGAACCGATTTGAACCCTTCAGAATCCAAAGCCGATCGTATGGCAAAGACTTGATCGTCCATCATGGCACTCGGGGCCACTATATCAGCGCCGGCGCGAGCTTGAGAGACTGCGATCCTGCCAAGGAAAGAAACAGTCTGTTCATTATCGACTATGCCGTCCTCTCTCAGTAGTCCGCAGTGACCGTGATCCGTGTATTCACACATGCATACATCGCCGATCACGGTAATATTTTCCTGAAGATTCTTGATTCGACGCATTGCCTGCTGCACAACTCCTTTTGGGTTGAAGGACTCGCTACCAATTTTGTCCTTCTTCTTGGGCAACCCAAAAAGCAGAACCGAAGATAATCCGAGGCCAGAAATCTCCTCAATTTCTTTGTCAAGCTCCTCATCAGGAGAGAGTCGAAAGATTCCTGGCATGGATTGGATTTCATTTCTAATGCCAACGCCTTCTTCCACAAATATCGGCATGATCAAATTTCTTAGGTCGACTCGTGTTTCTGAAACCAATTCCCTAAGCTTGGATCTAGATCTGAGCCGTCGTGGTTGAACAAGATTACCAGATTGAGAGCCAGCTTCCAGGTTCTGGACTTCTGATGACTTTCCCATTAGCAATTTATTTCCCTGGCCTACCTCATGTAAGACTCCCTGACGATATCGCTTATCAAACCATCGATTGTATGAACTTGGGCAATAGTGCTAACATTAATCCCTTCCTCTCTTGCTCGAGCCGCAGTCACTGGCCCGATGCAGTGGAATCGAGCGTTCGTTGAATGTATCTTTGCACCGAATATTTTCACAAGGCCCTCAACAGTGGAAGGACTAGTCAATGTTATGTCTGTTACATTCTTCGGCGTCCTAGTCCTTCTCCCGCCAGTAGAAATAGTACGGTACACGGGAGCCTCAATGACAATGGCTCCTGACCTACGAAGAATTCTTGAGATAGACTTGTTGGCGACCTCCGCCCTTGCAAGCAAAATCTTCTTACCTCTAATGTCCATCCTAGCTAGTAGCTTTCCAAGATCCTCGGTCAAGTATTTCTTGGGCATTGCTGAGCAAAGAATCCCAAGTTCTTTGAGAGCTTGGCTTGTCGAAGGGCCTACACAGGCGAACTTTGCCTTTTTCAGAACTTTCAAATTTCTGAAGAGTGATCTTCTGCTTTTTGCGAGCCTTTGAAAGAACAACGCCACCCCGTTAGCGCTCGTGAAAATCACCCAATCAAACTTCTCGAAGTTTGCGATTGCGTAGTCCATCTTCTTTAGAGAAGAGGGTGATGATATCACTATAGTAGGAAAGTCAATTACTTTCGCGCCATGCTTCTCCAGTAGCTCTCTTTCCTTCGCATTTCCCTCTCTAGTTCTCGTCACGAGGAAAGTCCGCCCTTTGAGAATATTCTTTTGATTTCGACCAGAGAATCTCCTTGAAACGTCGCTCAGGTCAATTTCGCCTCTTATCCACAACTGCCTTCAATTGAGCTGCAAGTGATCTTCCCAATCCGACCGGATCCTTTGTTGAGCCAACTTTGTTGCCCCTAACAACAATGCGAGAGCTCTTGGCTCCTTGTATCAGGCCTTCAAGTTGGAGCTTACCTTTGGTTACTTGAGCATAAGCAGCCACAGGAGTATTGCATCCGCCGCCGAGATACTTGGAAAAAGCTCTCTCAGCTGTTGCTGCTATTCGGGTCTCTTTGTGATCAATGCTCGTTACGAGACTTCTACTCCTAGAATCGTCTGCTCGAATCGAGACTGCCAAACAACCTTGCCCTGGAGCAGGCAACATTAGCTCGAAGGGAATTCTTGTTCCCAGTTTATGATAACCTAACCTCTTCAACCCGGCTTTGGCTAGCACGATTGCATCCAGCTTCGAATCCTTCAGCCGGCTCAATCTCGTTCCCACGTTTCCGTGAAGATCAACTATTTTCAGATCGCTTCTGACATTTTTTAGTTGAATAGCTCTTCGAACACTACTTGTCCCAATTCTGCTTCCATTTGGGATATCCTTCAGATTGTGTTTCTTCTTACTGATTAGAATGTCAGCTGGGTCTTCGCGTTTCGGATATGCGGCAATTTCTATTTTGTCTTCATTCGTAGTTTCAACGGGGACATCTTTGAGACTGTGTACGGCAATATCAATCTCCTTTCTTATCAGAGCTTCGTCTATTTTCTTGGTAAAGAGTTCCTTTCCCGCCAGTGAACTTTTGTATTTTATTTTAAGGTCTCCTTCAGCAACAATTTTTCTTATGAGAACAGTAATCTCCCGGTTCTTTCTCCTGAGCTTTCTTGCAACAATCATTGCTTGTGCAATTGCTAGAGGACTGGCCCTTGTACCTATTATCACAAATCGAGATTTCTTAGACAATTTGTCTCATTTGGAAACGGCGCTTGTGTCTGATGAAAAAAGTTCTGCTACAACCTCAGCGTACAATCGCGCTTTCTCGTTTCCTTCTATTCTCGACACCTGCTTGATACGGATCGTAGGATCATGAAGGAATCTTCTGATCAAACGTTCGGTCATCTTTTCGACCACCAGTTTCTGACCATGAGTCAGATTTGGGAGTCTTGAAAATGCGTTTTCAAGTTCTTCCTTCCGAATTGCTTCGGCTCTCTTCCTAAGCGAAGAGAGCAGCGGAGCTATCTCTTCATACTCCGTCAGCCATGTTGAGAACTCTTCAACGCCCTGGTAGAGTTGTCTTCTTACAACTTGAATCTGGCTGGAAACATCACGAGCCTGAATTTTGTCTTTCAGATCGTCAAGATTGAGCAGAGTGATTCCCACTATCTTCTCAACCTCTGGATCCACATTGCGAGGCACGGAGATGTCCAAAATCAGCAAGGGTTTCTCTATTTCTTTGAGATGTTCCGCACGAATAATGTAATCATCCGCGGATGTCGCAGTGATGATGATGTCAATTTTGCTATCAGCTATTGTTTTTTGAACGTCATCGATCCCTACAAAGGAGTCTGCATTTAAATTGCCAGTTGGCGGTTTTCGCGAAGCTAAGATGACCTTGCCAATTCGAGCCTTGTCTATAGCTGCGACGGCCAAACGGATCATTTTTCCAGAACCAATCAGCAGCAGATTCGGCCTCTTCCCATTGTAGTCTTTTGAAATCAGATCCAACACTGCGTGGCTAACTGATCTGTTTAGCCCGTCTGAGAATTTTTGGTTGTCGCGGGCCGATTTCCCACTTTCATAGGCCTTCGCAAAAAGCCTTGATAGTACCTCTGAAGAGAGACCTAGTTCCAGACTTTCTTTTGAAGCCTCCCTGACTTGCGCAAGTATCTGCGTCTCTCCAATCACTAACGAGTCCAGCCCTGCGGCAACCTCGAAGAGGTGTTTCGCTGCTTGTTTCCCATTCAGTTGATACACCTGATCTTCATTCTCGAAAAATCCAGGCAGAAGATCCGTAACCCGTGCTTTATCCGCATAATAGTATAATTCAATCCTGTTACAAGTAGAAAGCAAGACAATCTCGGATGCGCTTAATGTCGCATCCTGCTTTGCAATCTGGGCAATGTGCTCAATGGTAAAGCGCTTTGCCAACTTTTCTCTTGATTCAATAGGCGCTGTCTTGTAACTGACACCGATAACGCCAAGAAAGTGTGAAGGTAGACTAGCGAGCGCTCTTTCGACTGAAGAAATGAACTCTGAAAGCGCGGCTTCCATCAATCGCAATCAGCCGATCGGCGGTTTAAGGTTTTGCGTGATCTTTGAAAAGACCGCGACATTCTTGTGCTTTCAACAAAATTGAGCCGAGTTGTAGAAATACTATAAGCCACACAGCCTTACTTCAAAGTAAATAACTTCACTGAGTGATTTGCCAATTGGCGATGTGCGATACCTTGCAAAGTAAATCAATCTATGGGAAATGTCCCGCGCTTGCAGCCAAGGATCAACAGAATTAGTCTTGAATCTCCCCGAGCGGACGTAAAGATTCGAGTGCCTGAATATGCAAAGGGCGAATTTCGTACCGATCTCTTAAAGATGTGGCAAGCCTTTCCAGCACTATTACTGCAAGTGAACAGTAACGTTAATTAGCCAGAATCTCGCAATATCATGAACACATTACAAAAACCCCCCCCAAAAGAAAAACCGAACCTTTCCAAGAATAGATAGAGTATCTGAGCTC
>DAHVAI010000185.1 GCA_027314685.1 Nitrososphaerota archaeon
ACCCTGGCAATGACAACGAATCCAATTTAAGTTAGTTAGTTAACAACATCTTCTAACCGAAAAATGATAAATACACAACAAGATTCCAGCATGTCAAAGGAGCCAGCGACATCCGAGGTCAGATATTTGTACATTGAAAATTCCACCAACTAGAATTTACATTCCACCGGAAGATAAAGAGTCGATTCTGGAAAATATCAAAGATGTCTTGGACTCTTCAATCTTGACCGAGGGCAAATTCTGTAAAAAGCTTGAGGACGAACTTACAAAATATCTGGGATGCAAACATGTCGTTGTCACTAATAGCGGCACAGGCGCGCTTGAATGCATGATACGTGCCAACAAAACTCAAGGAGAGATAATAGTCCCAACGGAAACTTTTTCCGCCACCATCTATTCCATTATTCGAGCTGGCTGTAAACCCATATTTGCAGACGTAGGTTCGGACATGTTGTTATCTGCGGAATCCGTGAAACTGCGGATTACAGACAAAACTGTTGGAGTAATGTTTGTGCATATAGGAGGCTTCATGTCTGATAGCGTTGTTGAAATAAGCGAAATCTGTAGTAAGAACGGATTCTTACTATTTGAAGACGCAGCGCAAGCGATGGGAAGTAAGTATGATGGAAAATCTCCTGGCCGATTCGGCAGATCAGCCGGCTTTTCGCTATTTCCAACAAAAGTTATGGGCAGTGCCGAAGGAGGTTTCATTACGACTGACGACTCTGATCTTTCGCAGCTCGCGCGTGTGCTTAAGGACCAAGGTAAAACTCAAGGGAACTATTGTGCAGTTCAAGGATACAATTGGAGAATGAGCGAGATACAGGCAATCATTGGCCTAACTCAATTACATCGACTTTCGGAATTCATTGATAATCGTGATCGAATTGCGAAGTTTTACGATGAAGCAGTAAATGAACTGTCTTCATTTTTAGATTTCTACCCTCGCTCCAAACATTGCTCACCTAATTGGTACAAGTATATTGCATATCTCAAGAAAGGAGATCGTGATGAATTGAAGAGAAGACTGAAAGAATCGGAAATCAGCTTGAGTGGTGAGGTGTACGAAGTTCCATGCCATCTACAAGAGGCTTTTTCTGATTACACTAGAGGTTCCAATTCGTATCCTTCAGCTGAGGACCTCTGCCTCAGACATATTTGCTTCCCTCTCACTTCAAATATGACGAATGAACAATCAATATACTTCACGGAAACATTAAAGAGATATTTCCATTGAGAATCATTGTAACAGGCGGCTCTGGATTCATTGGATCTAGAGTTGTTCGCAACTTAGTCGAGAAGGGTCATGAGGTTGTATCGATTGATATTTTGCAGCCGAATGTTGCTCCTATAGACTATCAACATGAGACCTGCGATTTGCTTGATTTTCCATGGACAAAGTCAGTGATAAACAATGCTGATGTCGTTTATCACATAGCAGGTGTTGTATTGGAGTATATTAGGAAGAATCCATTCGTGGGTTCGGGGCTCAACATCAATATGACAAGAAACGTGGTTGAAGCTTGTAGACTGAACGGGATATCAAAAGTGATCTTTGCCAGCTCATTCTACGTGTACGATGGGATTCCGTCCTCTGAGAAGGTGAATGAAGAAACACCGCTTGCCATCAACGACATGGAGCTTTTTGGGGCAACAAAAGTCTTAGGTGAAACTCTGATTCGTGAGTACAATAGAACTTATGGACTCGAATACGCAATATTGAGGTTCGGCTCTGCGTATGGGAGTGGCAATTGTACCAACGTTGTTAAAGAATTCTTGGAAACAGGTTGGGCGAGTAGAACCATTGAGGTTTGGGGACCAGGAAACAGGAGTAATCAGTACACATATGTTGATGATATTGCTGAAGGAGCTGCTCTTTCAATCAATAGCACAAATCGAGTCTTCAATTTGATTTCTCCTGAAGAGACTACAGTTAAGAATCTTACAGAATATTTGTCGAAGCAGTACGGCTTTCCAGTCAGCTTTCGGCTGGACAAAAAGGAGGGAGCGAGTATGCCAAAAATGTTATCCCAAAGAGCAATGGACGAACTGGCTTGGAAACCTCGGAGACTAACCGAGGGCATCGCAGAGATGGTTAGAGATCACGAGCTCGTATCGTCAGCTCTGAAGAATTCAATTACCTCGTAAAACATGATTTTGAATCGGTGCGCAGCGTAATCCCATATGGAAATACGTTCTCTGTATTATTTTTTCTAAGTTACCACTGAGTTGAGTACTTTCCTTGGAGAGAGAGAGGAAGAACTCTAAGGCAAGATGGTTCTTTCTATCTACGACACATTATGCATGGTCTCCTGAAACAAGACGGATTAACCAAAAATTTTACATCGAAGAAAAATCACTCTTCTATACTTTGATAGGAAAACCTGAAAGAGTTCTAGATGTACCGTGTGGAGATGGAAGATTGACGGAGCTGCTTGTGAAAAAGGGCTGCGACGTAGTTGCGGCTGACATATCTAAAGAACAGATCCGTCGGGCAAGAAATCGCAGGATGACAAACGTTGAGTTTATTGTTTGTGATGCAGAGAAACTCCCTCGGAGATACAGTGTGTTTGATCTGATCGTGGTTTGGGATGCTCTACATTACCTGACTAGACCTGAATCATTTCTCAAGGAATTATCTCGAATTAGCATATCTAATTCAGGTCGAATCTTGATGAATGTCTCAATTCAACAGTCCAAGATGGAGCAGGTATTAGGGAAAATCCTTAGAAGGATTTACTATATCGCTGAACTCTCAAGATTTCGCCTATACCTGAGTGATAAGTACGGACTTCCTACCGGAGAAGAAGGAGATGAACCAGCTGTAGCCGGGGTCGCATTTACAGTAGACGAATTCCACAAGATAGTCCGAAGCAGCAAACTGAAATTGACTAAAGAATTGTTTCTCCCAGAAAAACGCCCCCTTCATTTAGTGTCTGTGGCTAAGACCTAGCCATTTCAGTTAGAGCAAAATGGTCGTATTGTAACACCATCCCACAACATTCGAATGATCATAATATTCTAGGAACGTGTCGACCATTCTCCCAAGTAATTTTAGGATCTAGCACATTTTCCCTTTCTTTTATACGGTCTTTGAATTTGATAAGATCGTCTAGCATAAGATCTAGTTCTTGTTCTAACGATCGTGTAGGTTTGAATCCGAGTTTCCTCAAGTGTTTTGATTCAACAACATATTCGTGTTCTTCAGCTTCCTTTCGAGGATTTGCGATCTGTCTAACATCGACATTAATATCTTTATTACAGGCAATTTTCTGAACTCTTTTAGCTAAATCAGTAAGGTTGTACACTTCATCCAGTTGGTTGAATACCCTGTATTGTCCCACTTCAGGAGGATTCTCGCAGGCTATCCTTAGGCATTGTATCGAATCGATCAAAGCTATGAAACCTCTTTTCTGTCCTCCCTTTCCGTACACAGTGAGCGGATGACCAATTACCGCCTCTGCGCAGTATCGATTTATTGCGGTCCCGAATGCTTCATCAAAATCAAAGCGAGTACAGAATCTTTGATCAAGAGAGGGATTTATTTCACCAGTTCTAGTACCATAAACAACTCCTTGCATGACATCTGTAGATTTGAGATTCCATATCCTGCAAGCTAACATTATATTGTGACTATCGTGAACCTTACTAGCGTGATAAAAAGATCCAGGTTGTCGTGGAAATGGGAGCTTGGATTTACGACCACCCTGCTCAATTTCCAAAAATCCTTCTGGGATATTGATATCCGGAGTACCATACTCTCCCATAGTACCTAGTTTTACAAGATGTGCTCGAGGGACTTGGTCGCGCATTGCGAAAAGCAAGTTTAGATTACCAAGTACGTTATTCTCTTGAGTGTAGACAGCATGAGCGACATCAATCATGCTATATGGCGCAGAAGGCATTTCTCCTAGGTGAACAATCGCCTCGGGCTTCGATTTTAGGACATCAGTTACAAAATTGTAATCGAGCAGATCCCCTTCATAAAATGTAATTTTGTTATCAAGAGCTGAATTCGCGAGACGAAGTCTGGTCTGCATATTCTCAATGGGTGTTGCAGACCAGCTCCCCATCTCCTCCACATGTTTCCTTCTCGAAAAGTTATCGATGCCTTTGACCATATGACCGTGTTTAGCTAAATTCAGAGCCAAACTCCAGCCAATGTAGCCGTCCATCCCCACAATCAAAATGTTCAATGCAATACCACACTAATTCAATCCGATGAAGAGCGACTAACCAATTTTGCAAATTTCAACGCTAATGAAACGATTCCCGCGGGTTACCATTTGATTAATGGAGTGTAGGCTTCACGCGTTATTTCTTGGACATTGTCCTGATACCAATGTTTCAAACGCAATCTGTAAGCTATCCCAAGCAAATCAACAAACATTCTAAGCATATGCCTCTTTCGAAAACCATCAGTTAGCACTACCGTAGCTGGAAGCTCAGCAATCCTGAGACTCAGCAGTTTGGCTACAACGAGCAATTCCACATCAAATGCGTATTTTTTAACAGAAATGAGCGGCAATATCCTTGCAAGAGCTTTTCGGCTAAATGCCTTAAAACCAGCTTGAGTGTCGGAAACCGTAACTGGAAGCAACATTTTCACAAACAGGTTAAAGCCCAGACTAAGGAAATTTCTCTTGGTACTTGCACTCACCCGGGCTCCCTCTACTCGTTTGGAGGAAACTACAACGTCAGCGTTGTCCAAAGCTGACAGATATTCTTGGAAATCATGCGGCGACGCATGCATGTCTCCATCTGCAAAAATCACTTTGTCAGCAGTCGTAAACTGAAACCCGAACATGAGCGCGTTTCCCTTTCCGACATTCGTAGGATATCCAACCACCTTTATTCTATCGTCCTTCTTCATACGATCTAGTAGTGTTCTAGTACCATCAGTCGAGCCATCATCAACGATAACCAGTTCAAAATTTGAGCCCAATAGTGATTCAAACTTTCTAATAGCAGAACTGACGATCGAAACTATCTGAGAGCCTTCATTAAAAACCGGCAATACAAAAGAGACAGCTGGAACCGTCTTACTTTTTTGGATCTGGGATTTGGTAGTAACAACATTCGGAAAGATCTCTACCGGTAACTGTGCCAAACCGAGCGCCCCGGCTAACGACTAACCAAAAGTATAGTTAAAGATTCTGAACCCGGACTACATAAATTGCGAAATTCTACACTTACTATCTCATATCAGAAAGACTTGAGACATTGCTCGCAGTAGCTCTCATTGAAGGGACTTTTAATTGATGTTTATCTTCGAGCGCCTATTTTGAAGCCTAAAGATAGTTTAGAAACCTCTGCATAAATCTAGGTAGGAGATGTGAAATGAATATCTTGTCCTCCTCGCTAAGCAACTTGAACAGCTTAAAGCACAAGAGAAGGATAACTCCGAACACAATCGCATAAGGTACCAGGGTAACTAGTCGTACCGAGACATAGTAAGAAAGGGCGTAGGTAACCAGAAATGGAATCACTGCAGCTACTATCGCTTTTGCATAGAAACTGAACTGGCTTACTCCCTTAAGGAAAGATCTGCCGAGATACAGCGCGAGCAGAGCTCCAACTATTGCTACAGATATCTTTGCAGAGGCCGCACCGAGGAGCCCTATCCTTGGAACGAGCACTACAGAGACACCAATGTCAGTTGCCGCTGTTACGAGACCGACGATCATCGCATACATCGTCTTTCCAATCGCTTGAAACATCACAACTAGAATCAACTGGATCCCGTAAAACAAGTAAAAGAACGCGATCAGTTCCAAACTTGGAGCGCCAGTAAAATACACGACTTTTCCACCGGAAAAGAGATCGATCAACTGTTTTGAGACTGAGGCGACGAGAAGCGAACCTGGAAGCACTCCAAGGACGAGAAACCTGAAAGCGAGCCTCATTCCATTCGAGATCTCATCTTCTCTAGTGGAACTAGACAGCTCGGGCAAGAGCGTGGTCATTAAAGGCGTCACAAAGAGGGTGGTCAAAACAGTCGATATAGTCACGGCGACATTGTACACACCAAGCGAAACCGGGTTTAGGTACCCCGCAACCACGACCAAATCAGCTGAGGATGCAACTACGGTGATAGTAGCCGCTATACCTAGTGGATAGGTATACTTTAGCACCGTCGAATACCTGAACTCACCCTTCGAACTCAAAAGCTTCCGAGACGAGATAGCAAGAGCCCACGCAACTATGATGGTAGAATAAACAACCCACGCAATTATAGCGACATCAATGTTCCTGTAAAAGAAGACCACACCAATGGCAAACGCCACCATCACGATCTTGGAGAGTAGTAGCATCTTCGCGAGCAGGATGTATCTCCTGAGCCCCTGAACTATTCCCTGGCACACCGTGCCAAGAGGAGTGAGCAACAACCAAAGCCCTGCGAGCAAAAACGCATCGGCAAAGTGCGTACTCTTTGAGAAATACATCGACAGCTCTGGAGTTATCAAAGAGTAAACAGCAGTCACGACAATTGTCAGCACCAGAGTGAGGTAGAGTATTTTCCTTGCTGCAACCCAAGATGTAGATTCGTCCTGGCGCTGCAGGAAGGCAAGATATCTAGCAACAGCCTGGTTCAAGCCCATCGTGGCAATTGTTCCGGCTAGACCTACGGCGACTACGAGGCCGCTGTAGACGCCATACTGGGTAGGAGAAAGCAGCCTGACTAGGGCAATCTGGAACACCAAGCCCAAAAGAGCAGTTACAAGGTTCTGAACGGTCAGAGATCCCATTCCTTGAACTATGTTTCTAGCACGGTCGTTGTTGGAAGAAGGAACGGAAACGTCGTTTGTCAAAAGTCAAACAAAGCATCGGAATTACTGCATTTAAACGCTGACCAGAAAGTACTCTTTAACATCTCTCAAATAGATACTAGTTCAGACCAGAATTGCCAAAATCTATCTGCGCCGTGATCCCTGCATTCAACGAGGCAAGGATCGTACAAAACGTCGTAAAGCACGCGACAAAGTTCGTAGACCAGGTATTTGTAGTCGACGACCGCAGCACGAACAACACCGCAAAGTTGGCGGCTAAAGCTGGAGTAATTATCTTACAAAACCGCTTCGATCGATCCGCACATCTTGCGACACTCTGGGGTATTAAATCATCAAACTGCGACATTGTTGTAAATCTGGACAACCACGGTCAGCAACCCCTTGAGGTGATACCAAAACTCTTGAAACCAATCCTAGATGGCGACGAAGAATCAGAAGAGTCTAGATCAATCTCTCAAGCTGCTCGTGGTAGGCAGTTCTTATCGCAGAGGCAAGTCCCTTTCTATCAAGGTTCTTTATCTTCGAACTCTCCTGAAGCTTCCTTAAGATCGCTTGGCGCAACACTGGAGCTCCAGCGCCAAATATTTTGTTGATAGTCTCATCGAACTTCTCTGGATTTAGAAGAACGTCATTCCGCGAAACTCCGAAGAACTTTTCGAGCTCGTAGTAAACGACAACGCGTACGCTATCACCGAACACCGTGAGCGCGCTATCTATTGAGGCTAGCACATTGTCCCTTGCCTCTTCACGTTCCAAATCCAATCAAGCTCAATAAGAGTCAGTTTTCTACTTGGACGGGTCGGGCTTTATCAACTCGCCACACGAGATAATGCTCTCGCAGACCCAGGATCAGGAAAATCATAGCGAGAAACCGCAATAAAGATGCAGCCAGGTCTAGAGAATTTGTCAACCCGGCCGCTCCAATCTGGGAAATGAGAAGCAACAGCTGGGCCGAGATCAAAAAGACAGCTCCCAGGGCTACATCCTTCCAGCCCTTCTCAAGCATCCCGGATCTAAAATTTGCAAGAATCTTGAGCGCGTAGAACGCAAATGCGGACATTACGACTAGTCCACCGATTACAATAGCAAGTTCTGAGTAATCCAAGGCCATTCCGGCCACGAAAATCCGTTATCTGATTTAACGATGATCTACTTCTAAATCTGGATCAGAAATATCGAGTGGGCAGATTAATATAGACCCTCGCAGATCAATCTCAACTAGTCAAAAGATGAGGGCTTGACAGCCTCACGCATTTTGATAGTGCCCTAACAAGGATTCGAGATCAGTACAAACATAAGCAAGTTATTATATCAAGATCAGAACCGAATCCTGAATAAAGAATGAATCTTCAAAAGATTCAGAAAGATAAGAAAGCAATCAGCCCGATCATAGCTACTCTGTTGCTCATTTTGATCGCCATCGCGGCGGGAGTGATCGTGTATGCTTACGTCGTTGGCTTTATCGGCGGATCTACGAGCAATTCGGGAGGTTCGACAAGCGTCATACAGGTAACAAACTTCTGCGCTAGTGCAAGCAATCACGTGTGTAACAGCGGAGCGGATGCTTACTACGTTGTTGTACAAAATGTCGGATCGGTTTCGATCAGCTCTGGAACAGTGCAGCTTTATTTTACAGACATTACAAGTGGATCCTCATTCAGCGCACAATGCACCATATCAGCCACTAATCCAGGAAGCACTTACACATGCGCACCCAGCACTCCAA
>DAHVAI010000188.1 GCA_027314685.1 Nitrososphaerota archaeon
CAAGGTTGCTTGGGTCTCCCAAGACGAGTAAGGTGTCGTTTTCCTTAAGGACGAATCCTTGCTCAAACAAATCCTTGACCACATCGTTTCCTCTCACCACGCCGATCACGCTTGCGTACTTGCCAACTTCCTGTAGCCCCCTTCCAATCAGAGGAGACGATTTGAAAATTGAAAACAGAGCTATTTCTCTAGTTCCTATCTTTTCAGAGAAAACGATTCCCACCAAGTCTTTCGTAACCGCCGACAAAGCTAGGAGGTGACCAACGGTGACAGAAGCAGGAACCACCACGTCAGCGCCAGCATTCTTTGCAGTTTCTATTAGCGCTGAATCGTGAACAACAGAGATTATCCTGATGTCGGGTCTGAGTTTCCTAGCGCTCAGGATGAATAGCATGTTATCGGGATCATTGGTATGCGCGACGACGACGAGAGACGCATTTTCTATCCCGGCCGATTTGAGAGCCGCGATCGGCTGGGTTTCAAATTCGAGTACCGCAAGAACGTCTTTCTTGACTAGTTCTTGGTAGACAGCGTTGTCCTTTGTTATTACAACGTAATCGAATCCCAACTCCTCGAGCTTTTCTACCACGTACTTGCCCATGTGACTGTAGCCAAATACAATCACGTGTTTTTTTAGTCGAGATATGAGACGCTTCTCTGCTTCGCCCTTTGCGAGCGCGTTGCTCACAGCTGCATTCACTGTTCCTTGCACTATTGATGCGCCCGCTCCAACTGAAACTATGATCATGATAATTAAAAGAGCTGCCTCCCCTATCGGCATCGTCTTGAAGTTTCCACCGTTGGGAACGTACAACCCAATCGTGGTGATCGTGGACACGGATGCGAGTAATGAACTGATAAATGGCAATCCGTTGTAGTAGGAAAAAATAGCTGCTCCGGCGATGAACATGGCCAAAAGTATAATCAGCTGTCGATAGACAGCTTTCAGGAAGAGAAGCGGCCCGTAGAACGCCTCGTATACGATGAACCCAATCTTTCTGCTTTCTCTGCGCAGCTTTGCCTTTCTAGGCTTGGCCAGTATGAGATCAGAGAAATCTGCCAAGGAAAAAAACTTCACGAATTGCAGCTTTTACATTTATCGGGAATGCTCAGCGGATATTTGCGGCTCGTTCATAACACATTCTCTTCTTCTTACTGTGGAGACGGGGTATCGTTAAATGTTCTGTCGGTACTTTGCGTAAATGTGAAGAACAAGTTGACAGTTACGGAGCCTGTAAAGGAATGCTTGTAATGTAATAGGGTAAGCTAGTATAAGCACTCCGACTATGCGGAAAAAATTGAACTAAGAAGTGGTGGTAATGCGCCTACGTACTGAAAGTTTGGACGCCAGTGTTTTCTTTCGGCTGTTTCATCTTGCGGCGCTGAATTCCTCTTGCGAGGCCGCCCTTTCTTGCGATTGCAATTCTAATTTCGGGAGGTAAAGCCTGCAATCCTCGTATCCCGTGCGGCGCGTTTCCGCCCGATTTGGCCACACGTTCTCGCGTTTCCTCCGAAGCCGAAGCGAGACCACGTCTGCTGGTGACTGCTTGTTCATCTTCCCGTGAAACCGTAGGATTTTCGATCAAGTCTATTTTTGCATCCAACTTTTTCAAGTCATCGGCCCGCCTCTCCAAAGTAGGCGAGTGTATTTGAGAGCTTTCCAAAATTATTCCCAAATCCCAAGAGAAATTTTTCCGAGATCTAGTTACCGTTGCCCTCGGAATTGTTCTGAACTGGTGTGCAGCTTGATGTCGAAACTGGCAGTGCGCAGTTTAGCATTGTTTCAGCGCTGTTGGATGCGATTATCTGGATTGTGTACTGCTGTCCTGACGCAATTGAAGGAACTAGAGCGCCACCACGAGGACCGAATGGTATAGTTCCAGAGAATGTCAGTGTGATACACTGACCCGAAGATAGAGTTACCTGATTGTCTCCGCTTCTTCCTTCGTTACCTTGAAGTGTGTAAAGCTGTCCAGGTATGCAACCAGCGGTTGTTGTCGATCCTGATGTCGCGTTCGGAATTAGTACCAAGTTAGAAGCCAAGTTTCCAAAGAAGTTTCCGAAGCAACCCTGTTGTCCTTGATCAAAGTTGTTTTCATTTGTAGTAGTACTTGTTTCTGTTGTAGTAGTACTGCAAACACTGTTCTGCGAGGTAAAGTTTCCATGGATGTCGATCGCTACTAGGTGAACTGCGGCGTTACCGGTGTTGTTCACCTGGACCGTAAGTGTGGTCACGTTGCCCGAAACTGAAAGTGAGAGCAGGTTTGCGGTAACATTGCCGACTGCATCCTTGATATCTTGGCGATCTTGGTTTGTCAGGTTACCTTCATGTCCAACCTGCTGTTGCTGTGCACTTATTTCAGATTGGGGTTTGATTATTCCCACCGCCGATGGAATTATCTGGTAACCGGTCGTTGTGTTGACGACAGTAGGAGTCAAATCAACGAGCATTGCGTTAGTTCCCTGGAGCGACGCTGGCTTGGCGAGAGTCACTAACAAAGTAGTGCCCCCAGTGGCAAGCGTGACTGGCGAAGTTACACCGTTTATAGTGACGGTTATGCTGGAAACCACGAAACTGACAGAGTAAATCATTGAGCCGTTTGGCACGTTAGCAGAGGCGAGTGTCTCGGAAATGTTCTGGAGCTTTAGCAGGTTTACAGTTCCGCTAGTCGAGATAGTGATGCTCTGTGGTGTTACGAGACCGCTTTGAGTTTGGGTAATCGTTGACGTGACCGTGCTTTCAGTAACGGTAGAGGTGCTAGTCCTCGTAGTTACGACAGGTTCCGCCACTAGAAGGATAATCGCGCTGTAAGTTAGGTTGAGCGCCGTTGTTCCCGCAGGGACTATTGGAGGGTCAGTCAGCTGAACCAGCAGGACTGACTGACCGACCTGAGCTTGCGAAGAACTGCTACTCGTAGATACCTGTTGGGAAGTGACCGTTACCTGATGAGACGAAGTGACCGTTATCGTGGTTGTCAAAGGCGATTGCGTTGTGCTCGAATGTTGGCTTTGCGTTGAAGATGACGTGATTGGTGGTGTCACCAATATAGTGGCCCCGGCCAGACCGAAAGCTATGATTACAGCAAGGACTGCACCGAGGATAACCTTGCCCTTATACTCTGACATTTGATCTCATTTCACTGTTAAATTGAGTACCCCAACACAAGTGAAGGATATGACTCTATGTTTTGAAAGCCATTCCAGAAGCGCGTTCTAGTTTTAGAACGGAAGGATTGGCTAAAGCTTTGGCAACAAGTCTTGGATATTCGTGATTTGACATCCACCTACCAATCAAATTCATATGATTCCCTTTCCTGGTGTTTGGACGAGAATTGGTGGTTTCAAGCTTCTATCGTGTTCTTAGGGGATCAAAGAACTTTTACTTTCCCACATGCATTTGTCCCACTCGAGCAAGGGCTCTCTCATGGAGCCTGCTAGTTCCTTGTTGAGAGGACTTTCGCCGGCTATGTTTCTAGAACCGTTTACATTTGCAAGTGGCTGGACAGTAGTACAGTCCGCGTTTGGATGTTGTGCGGCACAATGAACATCTCTTTGATGTGTAAGCCCCAGAGACCAGGAGTGCAAGTTACTAAAGCACTATATGGGGTACGTTGCCTTCTCCCTGACGGGCTCTCCTCTCCTCGGCCTTACCACGAGAGCCACGAAAAAAAGAGCAAGTATCACAAAATCCATCACCGAACCGAAGAGCTTTCCGTGTAAGGTCCCTATCGGAAGTGCCGCAACAAGTTGTCTTATGAAAAAAGCGAGAAAACCCATCGAGAGTATAAGCAATGTCGGCTGTCGCTCTCTTTTAGTCCACGCGTAGAGCGTGACAGCAAAAAGGACGATTGAAAAAATTCCTGCTGCAACATCCAAGACAAAATCTATCGCGACTTCATTATTGAGAATGCCCTGACTGATCAGGTTTGACCCCAAACTGAGGGAAGCAATTATCATCATATCTGAAATCATGTCACCCATCAGTAGAGTCGTTTGTTGGCTCCTGAATTGTTAAAGCCATGATTAGTCTCTCACGA
>DAHVAI010000190.1 GCA_027314685.1 Nitrososphaerota archaeon
CAGCGTTGACCAATGGCCCTACATCGGTGGACTTTTCCAGCGGATCTCCAACTCTCTTTTTCTCAAACTCTTTGACAAACTTTTCGGTAAATTCCTTTGCGATGCTCTTTACCACGATGAACCGCTTCGCACAGATGCAGCTCTGGCCGCTATTCTGCAGTCGAGCATTCGCGCCAACCTGCGCCGCTCGGTCCAGGTTTGCATCGTCCAACACAATGAACGGATCACTTCCGCCTAATTCCAACACAAATTTCTTGAAATTCTTCGCTGCTAGCTCCCCTACTCTTTGCCCAGCTTCGGTGCTCCCGGTAAGCGATACGCCCGAGATATAGTCTGACTCGATCAATTTCCCAACCAAGGAATGGTCGGTGATCACAGTTGAAAACACGCCGTCAGGAAAACCTGCTTCCTTGAACGCCGCCTCGATTGCTAGCGCTGAACCGGGACAGACGCTCGCATGTCTCAAGATCGAGGTATTCCCTGCGACAACTGCGGGAATTGCAAACCTGAGGGCCTGCCAGAAGGGAAAGTTCCATGGCATGATCGAGAGTACTGCCCCTAGAGGCTCAAATGAGACGTAGCTTTTCTTTGCGTCTGTGGCCACAAGCTCTTCCTGAAGCCATTTTTCCGCATTTTCAGAATAATACTCCGCAGCCCAGGCAGATTTTTCAACCTCTGCCTCAGCCTGCGAGATCGGCTTGCCCATTTCCATGGTCATGATTTTTCCGTATTCAGACTTTTTTGATCTTAGGACGGACGCTAGTTTCTTTAGAAGCGCCTCTCTTTCGCCAATCGGCGTCTTGCGCCATTTTTCGAAGGCCTGTCTTGCAAACTTTGCCGTGTTAAGCGCTTTTTCCTCAGAAAACAGCTCATAAGTCGCGATCTTCTCGCCGGTCGCGGGGTTTATCGTCTGAATCGACTGCATGCGGGTGTACAAGACTCAAGTCTTTTTTACGTGTTGCGGGATGGAAGCTTTTTGCCGGCTCGTTAAGTAGATCTGTCAGAATTTTCTTTATCAGAAAGGGACCGTCGTAGACAAGCGCCGTCATCAATTGAACCGTGTTGGCCCCTGCTTCAAGTGCTTCTCTGACATCGTGCGCTGTTGAGACACCACCAACTCCGTTGATTTCAAAACCACTGGGAACGCTTTTTCTGATTTCCCTTATGGCATTCAGTGTCAGTTTGAAAAGCGGCGGTCCGCTAAAGCCGCAATTCCCCATGGACAAACGTGCGTCTTTCACAGTCACGGTGTTGCACGCTGTTACGCCTTCAAAACCGGCGTCCGCCCAGATGTTGATCATCTCCAAGATCTTCTTCGATTGAGATTCGTCTAAGAATGGCGGAACCTTCAGGTAGGTCGGCCTTTCCTTGTACGAGGACATTCTCCTAGCCAATGAAACTAGCGCCTCCGGTTCTCGCAGATCCTTCAATTTCGCCGTGTTTGGCGAGCTCAAGTTGAGCTCAATTCCAGAAACGTGAGGCTGGATCTTCTCGTAGCAGACCAGTATTGACTCTTCTGTCTTGCCGCTGATGCTAGCCACCACGGGGACTTTGGGTTTCTGCCTCTTGAGTTTCTTCAGAAAGCCGTCTGCGCCGGGGTTTGGGAAACCCAAGCAGTTGAGCAGTGTCTTTTCTGAGACATTTCGGACTATTCTCGGCTTTGGATGTCCCGGGAAAGGGTCGAGGGTAATCGTCCCGGGAACGAGATAGCCGAAGCCAAGCTTCTGAATCGTGGCCAGGTGAGCGCCCGTCTTGTCAAATCCAGCAGCTAGTCCCACCGGATTTCTCAATTCTCCAAAAGCTGTCTTGACCTTGAGAGCGTCATCTTCAACCTCAAGACCTCGAAGGAATTTCATAAAAAAGACGCCAAGCGAATGAGCTCGCTCAGGATCGAGCCTATAGAGCAAAGTAGTCGCTAGGTCGTAAAGAGTCAATTCTCAAGTAAACTCCGACTATAAGGAGATAAGACTTTCCAGTTTGTTTCTAGACGCGCTTCAAGCGTGTTTTTCGATAGTGCCGTGAATTTTCTTTATCACTATAGTCGCCTTTCTGTAATCAGCGTCCGCAGACGGGTTAGATTTCTTCGCTAGCTCGTCGAACAAATGTATCTGGTAATACGAAAGCGCTTTAAGTATCAATTCCTTTTCATCGAGTGACAGTTCGGCTTTGCTTTGCATCTCGTCAACACTGTCTACCAGATTCTTATCTGGCTTTCGAGTCTGGCGCCTGAACATACCCTGAACCTTTCCACTTTAGCTCCTTGCTCGCGACCACCTTGATCGATGTGCTAATTATCGCAGACATGAAGAAGATGCTGCCTACCGGATAGAGGATGGCATACGGACCCAAGCTGCCACTAATCGTAGCCGTTTCAAGCTCAGATAGTGAAAAAAAGACAACGATGTTGAGGAGGGCCGCAACGAGACCCAAAAGCGCGGCATCGCCTATCGGGCGTGACAGCACGTAGGAAATCACGTATACGATTGGATAAAGTGTCATGAAGAAGAGCAGAATCGCGTTTAGAATAGAGACTAAGCCGTAGCTTCTAACTGAGCTTGAAGTGATTCTTTCCAGTCCGTGATAGATGCTCCTCGAATCGCTTTCCCATAAGGTACTCAGGAATTCAGAGCCGCGTTCTATCCTGAGCGCAAAGCCCGCTTCCTTTGTAACTCTAGCTATTGCGGCGTCTTCCACAAGTTCCTCCTTCACTGTTTCATGGCCTCGTATTGCCTCGTAGGTAGATCTCCTCACCAGGACAAAAGTTCCGAACACGTATGCCCGTTTGCTCTTTTTGTCATTCACTTTATGCATAGGGTAAAGCAAGTTAATCGCGCCCGAGATCAAAGGTAGAACCGCTCTAGCTGCCAGCCCGACCATTTCCACTTTTGGCGAGAGTGA
>DAHVAI010000193.1 GCA_027314685.1 Nitrososphaerota archaeon
TCGTGACATTAGAGACCTTGTTGCCAGACACTTATCCGAGGAGACCGGTCATGCAACGCTTTACGAGGATTTCTGCGTGGAAGCTCTCGGAATGAATAGGGGAAAAGATCTTTGGAACGGAAAACCGATCGGAGATCGAGACAGAAAGGAGACCATCAACAAATTCTGGCTGCAGCATATATCCGGTGATGATTACACCACGATGATAATGAAATACGCAATCATTCCTTTCTGGGAGCGCCACCTTCCTCGAAGGAACGCTACCCTTTCAAAAGTGTACCGCAAGTCTTACGGCTTTCCCGATAGCTCTATGACCTTCGTGGACCTACACACTTACATTGATATTTACCATGAACGAATTGGGCTATACGTCCTTGGCAAGTTCGCTGACACCAAGGAAAAACAAGAGTTGGCCAGCAATCTGTTTCGGGCTCGTAGAGAGCTGCAGGAAAACGACAACAAGGCAATTTGGATATCGATGACTAACAAGAAGTGAATCGCATGGACGCCAGCAACAGGATTACCATAACTGTAAACTGCATTCAATGTCGTGAAGATTTTGAATACGAGTTTATTCTCCCAACCGCCATTAAATGCACGAATTGCAAAAGCTTGATTGACGCGCGACTTGCTATACACAAACATCGCAAACCAGAAGAGCTCGCAACCAATCTATAGTGAATGCCTTGTTCTCATGATTGACAATCCGCAAGAGAAATGCCAGAGATTAATAATATCGAACCGCCTTTATCGCTTGACTTTCGTTAGGAAATAAATCGAATTCGAGGTCCACGTGAATGTCTCAAGAAACCATTACTCGTAAGGAGGACAACATATCCTCAGTAGATCTGCGCCATATCAAACGAGTCGAAGATTTTCGTTTTCTGACAGGGCGCGCAGTGTACACTGATGACATTAAACCGAATAATGTTTGCTACCTCGGATTCGTTCGTAGCGTTTACGCGCATGCTTTGATCAAGAAGATCGATTTGACCAAAGCGAGAGACAACGCTGCGTTCATAACAGCGCTGACAGGCGAAGATCTCTCAAGACTTGGATTGGGCATTGTATACGAAAACGAAATGCCGGGCGTAAAGCGCACGACCAGACATCAACTTGCATTCTCCAAAGTTCGATATGTTGGCGAGCCCGTGGTAGCATTTCTTTCCAAGGATAGGTACTCGGTAGAGGACATAGCTGATGAGATAGAAGTGGAGTATGAGCCTCTAACTCCTGTGATTCGCATTGAAGAAGCTCAGACTGACAAAACCCTCATTTACGACGAATGGCGTACAAACTCAATTCTGGATGTCAAGGTGAAGAGGGGTGATGCAGAGTCTGCAATAAGGAGCGCCCCGCATATTGTGAAAGGAAGCTTTGGTGTGAAACGTCAATCCGGGGCGGCGATGGAACCCCGGGTAGTTATTGCATCCTTCGACAAATCCAATGGGATCTATGATATCTTCTCAACTCTGCAACATGCGCATCGTATTCGGCAATATCTCTCTTCGGAGCTAAAAATCTCAACAGAAAAGTTTCACATCAGAGTTCCAGACGTGGGAGGAGGCTTTGGCGCCAAGGGAGCCCAATCATACGCGGCGCCCTGCATTGCTTGTATTCTAGCTGAGAGAACAGGGTTAACTGTGAAGTGGGTATCAACCAGGACAGAG
>DAHVAI010000167.1 GCA_027314685.1 Nitrososphaerota archaeon
AAGACAAGCGCAGGAATAGTTCGGTTGCAGTCTGGGCAGATGCTAGCCGTCTCGTGCGGCAATGCATACACCGGCACCGTATTCGAGCGTGTCTGAATCTGGACTATTGGTAATAGCTCTTCTACGCGTTGCATGAAGTTAACTACCCCCGCGAGGGGTATATAAAAATGACTTGATCAGCTAGAAGCATGCTTGAGGCACTCTGAGCTATTGGTTTGATGCTTATCAAGTTTTAAAGGCGGTTGCGAGAAAAGGCCCTCAAATGAACGTGAGCGAAATCCCAAAACCAGTCAAAATTGCAAAACCCTTCAACGACGAGGCCATAGAGAAAGCGGTCATTTCCATCCTAAGATCTGGCAGACTCGTACAGGGTCAATTTGTCAAAGAATTTGAAACGAAGCTTTCCGAATACCTAGGATGTAAGAATGTAATTGCAGTCAATTCTGGAACGGCAGCGCTCCAAGTCGGGATCGCGGCGGTGAAAAAATTTGCATCGTTGTCAGACAAAGATTCTCCAGAGGTGATCACTACCCCGTTCAGTTTTGCTGCAACTGCCAACGCTGCAATAGGTTCAGGCTGCACGCCAGTTTTTGCAGACATTGATGAAGAGACTTTCAACCTAGATCCGGGGAAAGTCAAAGAGAAGATTTCGCCCAACACTATTGCGATTGAACCAGTAGATGTCTATGGATTGCCTGCAGATATTGATCGAATTCGGAGTGTAGCCGGAGCAAGGAAGATTCCAATAGTAGAAGATGCTGCCGAAGCAATTGGAGCTCGTTACAAGGGGAAGCGAATTGGGAACGTATCTGAAATATCCTGTTTCAGCACGTACGCCACAAAAAACCTGCACACCTGCGAGGGTGGTTTCATCACCACCAATGACGATGGATTGGCAGATGAAATGCGAATGGTGAGAAATCAGGGTCAGGTCACAAGGTACAACCAAGTAACGCTCGGATTCAACTTCAGAATGCAGGAGATGAACGCGGTAGTCGGAATAGAACAGATCAAGATTCTGGACGAGTTGAATGAAACTAGGATGAACAACTCCCTTGCTTTGAAAGAGGCGCTGGGGAAGATTGACAGTCTGAAGTTTCAGCGAGTAGACAGCCCGAAGGATAACGCATGGTATCTCTTTTCGCTAACGCTCGATGAAAGAATAGCAGGAATGTCGAGAGATAAGTTAGTCCAGAGCCTCAAGGATAAAGGCGTGGAGGCAGATGTTGCCTGGCCGACTCCCATCCACCTCCAGCCGTACTTTAGGCAGACTTATGGCTACAAAGAAGGCGATTTCCCAATTGCCGAAAAGATATGCAAAGCGGTCTTCCAGCTCCCGATCCAGCCGTTCTTGACTGGGGAAGAAGTGCAACGAGTAATCAGTGCTGTAAGATCAACATTGAAATAGTTTCAATATGCGCGGCCAAAATAAGCAATCTGGGTCGCTGCAGCACCACAAACTATGCATTTTGCATCTTGTTTAGGTTTCTCATCAAAAGACAGAAGTCTGATATCCGCGCCAGTTTCCTCCTTAACCTTCGTTTCACATGTTGGTCCTTCGCACCAAGGAGCTCTGACGAATCCGCCTTTTGATTCGATTGTCTTCTCAAGCATTTCGTAAGAAGTGGCCTCGGTGATCTGGCTTGTAAGAGTAGCCTTGGCTTTTTCCAGCAATGTCTCCTGAATTGCTTCCAGCGTCTTTTTCGCTGAATTTACCACATATGAGAGCTGGATTGTTTCTTTTATGACGCCGTCACGTCTGACGAATACACAAGTGCCGTTCGCGACATCACGAGGACCAATTTCTATCCGTAGTGGAACTCCCTTCAGTTCCCACTCGTTGAACTTCCAGCCAGGGGTGTAGTTTTCACGCGAATCCACGGACACTCTAACTCCCGCCGCTTCAAGTTTCTCCGAAATCTCAGAGCATTTTTTAGATATCTCGGCAGCCTTACTTGAAGAGAAGATGATCGGGATTATAACTGCCTGAACTGGAGCCACTCGAGGTGGCAAAACCAACCCCTTATCATCGCCGTGCTGCATAACGACCGCGCCGATCAAACGCCACGAGATTCCCCACGAAGTCTGCCAGACGAAATGCAATTGACCGTCTTCGCCGAGAAACCTGATCTCAAATGGCTTGGAAAAGTTCTGTCCAAGGTGATGAGAGGTTCCCATCTGCACCGCCTTGCCATCAGGCATCATAGCTTCAAGCGTCGTTGTGTAGACTGCGCCTACGAACTTTTCCTTTTCAGTTTTCTTCCCAATTAGAACCGGAATTGCAAGAAGGTCCTGCATTAGATCTCGGTAGACGAGAAGTATGTCCATGACCTCTTTCTCCGCACTTTCCTCGGAAGCGTGAGCCGTGTGACCTTCTTGCCATAGAAATTCAGAGCTTCTAATGAACGGTTTTGTCGACTTGATCTCAGCTCGAAGTACAGAGTTCCAGCAGTTGAGAAGCATTGGCAGGTCACGCCAGCTCCTGATCCACTTTGACATTGAATCGTGAATTATCGTCTCTGAAGTTGGACGAACTGCATAGACATCAGCAAGATCTTGCTTTCCTGACTTTGTTACCCAGAACACCTCCGGCGTGAAACCCTCAAAGTGTTCAGCCTCTCTCTTCAAAAGAGACTGCGGTATAAGTGTCGGAAAGTAAGCGTTCCTGTGTCCGCTCTTCCTGATCCTAGAATCAAAATAAGATCTGATCTGCTCCCAGATCTCGTAACCGTAGGGCCTAAGGACGATGAAGCCCTTGCCGCTGGCATAGTCAGTTAGCTCTGCCTTGCTGACCACTTGCGTATACCATTCTGAAAAATCCTGATTCTTTGCGACGGAGATGCCGAGAGAGTCCTTCTCTTCAAGTTTTGACTCTCTTCTCTTTTCATTCGCAGAGCTCACGTGACCATCTGACCCCAATTAGCCGCGTAAACCTCTAACGGTCGCCTTCTAAGCTTTCTGATTAACAATATGATTAGGACGACAGATCCGATGACTGCAAGCAAAATGGTATAGAGGTAGACATCTTCTCCCAAGGTGAGGAAAATGCTGTTGTTCCCAAATGTGTAGACCTGAAGGAAATAATCGATCGACCAGTGGAGGAGGATGGTCGATGGTAACCCGTACACGTAATACAAACCTCCCAGTGCAACCCCGGCGGCAGCAGCGCTTGCAATCTTGCCAGGTCCCCAACCAGCACCGAGAAGCACATGAGCGAGTCCAAACAGTACTGCGCTAAAACCGATCATTGCATACATCAGTTTCAGGTCGCGGTTGTACTCTTTCGGCGACCGTACCTTCTTCAAGTAGCGAGACGGGTGCCAGAGCGCCATCAGACCGTCTCTAATCCTGCCCTTTGAGAACAGAATCATAAGAGAGACAACTCCTATCGGTATCACCCTGAAACCAATTTCCTCTCTCAGCGGCGCGATTGTAAGTTCCACGAACTCGAGCAACGGATCGACCGTAGGGAGATTGCCAGTAGAAACGCCCGCAGACTGTTCCAGAAGAGAAAGCGCTACAGTTCCCCACAACACCACCGGGAATACAATTAGCATGCCAAGCATCGCATTCCCGGTCAGCGCTTGCATCCCTTCCTTCGCCGAAGCTCGCACCGCACCGATCAGGCTCCTGAATGGCCCGTTTAGAGCGATCGCAAAAAGAATTAGATATATCGTCCAGAGAGCAAGAAACAACTGCCCCAGATTGAACGTAAACGGCACGTCGAACGTGATCAGGGTGACAAACAAAGTTATTCCATAACCGAGCGAGGAAGTGGTGTAATTTTCCTCTGAATCAGACGTCAGAGCTTGGTAACTTGACTGCCCGGCAAGTTGTGAACTTCCAATGCCTGCAACCCACACCGAGTGGACTTGTTGACCGTCTGTTTCTATCTGATGGAGCGTTGCAGGTGGTATCTCGAAAAGCCCACTCATCGTACCGTTAATCCCAATGGAAGCGTTGCCCAATATAATCCCAGAGTTCACGTTCACGTAGGGGTTCCCACTGGATCCGTAAGCTATGGAAGGATCTATCCATATCGTCCTCGTGGTATTTGCCTTGAGTCCTGTTGCAGTGAGATTAAGGTAAGCATTTGACCCGCCGTGGGTAGTATCTGCTACGACGAAGCTCATGTTTGTGTCGTAGACAAAGTACGCACCAAGAGCAAAAGACGCAAACTCAAACAAGAGCAGCGCGATAAACAGGACTGCTACTATGACCGCTAGGTAGTGGCGATTTCGGTCCGCATAATAGCCGGGATTTTGCAATACGGAAAGCAGATCAGACAACCAAAATCGTGAAACTGCTTAAAGGATTTGTGGCCTGGACGAATAGCAAAAGAAGGGACTCGATCGTAGGTTACAAATAGGTCTAAGCTAAATCGACCGGTCAATCAATCAACTAATCAATCAATTGAGCAGCTGGTTAAAAGGAACCTCACACAGTTGAACATGAATTCAAAAGCTGTCGGACAGAACATGGGTCGCTCGACTGATCGACTAGCATGACGACTAGCAGATAAATCAGGTATCGGAAAATCAACGCGAGTTAACGTATCAGATTATGATGATGGACCTGCCCTAACTCGACCCGTGGACCCAAGTGTAATGACGAGAACCAAGAAAGCTCATAATTCAATTACTACAAGATCACAATAGATGACTTGCAATATGCCGTTGAGAATAATTGAAGATATACCTGGGGGGAGGTCTATGTGTAGCTAGTGAGGAAAGCCAGGATCCGCAGGCATTGGATCCAAACATCTCTCGTCAATCGTCGAGTTATTCAACAATTGTAAGAAATCGTTTGTCATCATGCAATTCTTGCATTCATCCTGCTACACCCCCTTTAGTCGATTGCAAGGGCCGGCGGTCGAGTTTCGAGCCACTATTCGGAAACTGGGAAAAGACTTTAGTCAGGCGGTAGTTTGGAATGCAGGCCATGAGAGTTCGCTTAATGTGGTACACGCCAAACCCCGAGATCATGGTAGCGCTGGCAATGAGGAGATGCTACAACTCAAAGCCAATTGAAGAACTGGAGAAGGAGCTAGAGACAAGACCGGGGTACGAGAGGGAGCTTATTGCAAAGGCGATAAGAGACAAGACATTTGACGTGATTGAGCACGCAGTGTTCATGTTCGAGATCGAGGGCGTAAGTCGAATATGCACCCACCAGCTTGTGAGGCACAGGATTGCAAGCTATGACCAGGAAAGCCAGAGGTTCTCCGCGGTAGAAAAAGAGGATTTCATTACTCCGCACTCGATCCACTCAAACCCAGAGGCGCTTGAAGTCTACCAGAAAGTGCTGAAGAGCTCGATTGAGGCGTTCAAGAAACTCAAAGAGTTGGAGGTCCCGAAGGAAGACGCGAGATTCGTACTGCCGCAGTCCATAGGAACAAAGCTGGTCATCACTGCAAATGCAAGGAGTTTGATGCACTTTTTCTAT
>DAHVAI010000199.1 GCA_027314685.1 Nitrososphaerota archaeon
AGCCGTAGAAGGCGTTGGGCGTCACGTTGTGTTTCCGGCACAGCTCAGCCACGGAGATGTTCGTGTTCAGTGACTCCATGATTATCGCGATCTTCTGCTCGATTGTCCATCTGCTCCTGTACGGCATGCTCTACTGTTCTCCTCCGATCTGTCCCAAGTATGAAGCTTGGGGTGTTCTCCTTGTAGAGGGGGCCGCACCAAAAGGAAGTTTGTTTCATTCTCTTACTCCGTTAAGAGTGGAGACGAAATTGAACAGCAGAAGCTCGATGGAAAGTACATAATTGCGACGACATTGCCGAAAGAAGATTGGAACGCAGACAGGGTCGCAAACGGATACCGCTCGAGATACATCGCTGAATTTAGGATCAGAAACATGAAGAACGAGATTGCCGTAAGACCGATATTCCTCCACGACGACAAAAGGATAGTTTCACTTGTATTTGCGAGTATACTCGCTTTGATGGTGTACTCACCTTTAGCATCCCTCCATTCTTGGAACCTATCGTGCACGGTGCTCTTTGCTCCGAGAGATCTTGGCAGAGTATTCCACTGGCATCCAGTCCTCGCACCGTAGAATATTACGTACATCGCTTTCAAGTCGTCCATCCTTGGATGTCCCGGTCTGTTTTTCTTCGGTGGTGGAGGAGGAATTAGCACCCGGATTCTCTCCTAGAGTTCGTCTGGGATTTGATAATGCGCGTCGACGCCCAGATCTTCATCTTTCTTTGCATTCAATTGAGCTTGCTGTAGCAACTACACCTCATCGTTGGAGTCAATGAACAGCCGGCCATTACGCTTGTCGGGCCAGTACCTTAGACCAGAAGTGAATTACCGTTAACCAATATTCGGACGGGCTCTAAGTCGAATCTTTGCGCAACCTCCAAGCCGAATTGACAGAATCTCTTACGTTTTTCCTTGATTTCTTGATTTCAATATGATAAAATAATATTACACCGAATTTTTCCTATTTTCGCCTGCACCAAAATTCTATTTGATTGAGGGATATATCAGTTGAGAATTCTTTTCTTGGCATCAAAGGACATCCGTAATCCCCTTGCTGGTGGAGGTACATTCGAGTATTTCCGGCTGGCGTCAAAACTTAGCAAGTGTGGGAATCAGGTTAGTATACTCTGTGGTGGGTTTGGTGGAGCACACAAACAAGAAACTATTGAGAATATCCAGATTAATCGAGTAGGAGGAGCTTGGAGTGTCTATCTTCTTTCTTTGTTTGTCCTCTTACTAAGAAGTGATTTAAGAACGCAGGATAAGATCGTCAATGTGGAAGAGAATGGTATTCCATTTCCTGCACCTTATCTGTTGAGAATTCCTTCGTTAATAATTTGTTGGCATCTTCCGCGAGAGACTTTCTTTGTGGAACTCATGGACCAATATGGCAGATTGTTGGGATTCTTACTTGCTTCAGTGCTTTGCTTTTATGAGGATTTCGTAAGTCCTAGGATATTCAAATCCATAACCATATTCACATTCTCGGAATGTTCTGCAAGAGACCTCAGCTCCGTAGGATTCATGGATGTGAGAATGCATGAATTTGCATTAGCAAAAGGAATTATGCTCCTATCAGACACTCTAACCGAGTTGCCATTGCAGAATGGGTCAAGTTCTAACGCTGCAAAGGGTGGACCTCAACTGATTATCGTTGGACGATTGACTAAATACAAGGGAATCCAAGACATAATACGGGTCATTCCACTCCTTCTCAAAGATTTTCCAGATCTGCGATTAATAATAGTAGGTCGAGGAAACTACGAATCGAAACTCATTCAACTGATAAAGGATTTGAAATTGGAAACTCGAGCAATAATTGCTGGTTATGTGCCAGTGGATGAGAAAATGAGACTCTATAGTCAGTCTCAATTGAATCTGGTTCCTTCTTACAAAGAGGGCTTCCCCACACCTTTAATTGAATCCGCCTTTGTTGGAATCCCAACACTTGTGCCAAACAGAATTGGATTGAAGGAATTTGTGATAGATGACGAAACAGGATTTTTGTACTCCTGTGATGGATTCCTTCATCCTAGTCCAAATTCGTCCAATCTTGCCAGGAAAATTGTTTCGATATTGAATCATGAAGATCGAAGGAGAGAAGTCGGTCTCGCGGCAAAGAAAATCTATACGGGTATAAATATCGACGATAACGAAACCAAATTCTTTGAAGACTTCACAAATGTATTGTCGGGAGCGCAAGGTTAATTGCAAGAATACGGCAGTTTATCGAAGGCCGTGAATCCTTTGGTTTCTGTAGTCATCCCTACTGCAAACGGAGCAACAACCATACGTTCGACAATCGAAAGTGTAGTACAACAGACATACAATAACATTGAGATCGTTTGTGTTGATAATAACAGTAAGGATTCTACTGCTAAAATCGAAAACGAATTCTGTAAACCGATAAACCAAGCAGGTGGATTGAGTTTTCAGCTGAACCGGGGAGTGGCCGAAGCGCACGGCAAGTACATACTCTGGATTGATCAGGATTTTACCTTATCTAAGGATCTCGTTTCGAAATGTGTGGAGGCGTGTGAGGGAGGACAATATAATGCTCTTGTGATACCTGAGATACGAACCGGTTCCAGTTGGATGCAGGCTCGACAAATTGAAGTTGGAATATATTCTTGGGCAGGCGATGTTGGAGCACGATTTTTTGCAAGAGATCTGTTTCTAGCGGTCGGAGGAATGGATCAGTCTCTTAGCGGCATGCGCGACTATGATCTGGGTTTCAGAATGTCTAAGAACGGAGGGAGGATCGGAACCGTGTCGGCAAGTCTGATTTCATATTCAGATGACTCCCTCGGAGCTTATGTTCGTAAGTATTTCTATCGGAGCGCAACTTTGGGAAAAATCGTTAAAAGACATGGGCCTTATCTCGTTTATGGTCCCTACATTTACTTTTTGCTTCATCTTAGGAAAGTGGCCAAGTCGTACGGGATGATTCCCTTCGTTAGATTCGTGTTACTTAAGGTTGCAGTGGGAGTCGCCTCAATTTTAGGCATCGTATTTGCGGGTAAAGACTAGAAACTTGCACTTATTGTTTCGAAAAGATATGACGAGATTTACAATAGATTTTTCACAAGATAGACAAATTCATTTCTCAAGGCAAGATTCATTTTGAACGAAATTCGTTCTGCAAACTGGCGTCGAATAAACATACCAAAATATCGTGACAAAGTGATTATTACTCTTATAATCATATTATCCATTGTTCTAATCTTCAGAAAAGTGCTTTTCACCCACGGACTGATTTACTGGGGCGACTTCAATTTTCCCTTTATGCCTAACACTTACTTGAACACACTTTATCCGA
>DAHVAI010000168.1 GCA_027314685.1 Nitrososphaerota archaeon
GCTTGACCAGTTCCGCTTGATCCGACAGGATGGCCCTTTGCCTTTAATCCTCCAGAAGTGTTTACTGGAATCTCACCACCGATTAAGGTTGCACCACTTTCCATTAATTTACCTGCCTTACCTTTCTCGCATAGCCCAAGATCTTCGTAACCAATCAGCTCATTTATCGTGAATGCATCGTGCACCTCGATAAGGTCCATGTCCTTTACAGTCCTCCCTGACATTGCAAGTGCTTCCTTGACTGCGATCCTCGTAGCAAGAAAGCTTGTCATTTCTTGCCTGTAAACAAAGTCGGTGTCGCTTGCTTCGGCGCTACCGGTGATGTCAATTGGCGAGTCGGTGAATTTCGTAGCAAGCTCTGGTTTACATAGCGCAACGGCACTCGCTCCGTCACAGACCGGAGAACAATCAAGTAACTTCAGGGGAGTACAAATCTTTCTGGATGATAGCACTTCCTCTTCAGTGATCAACTTGTGAAAGTATGCCTTGGGGTTTGAGAACGCATTCTTGTGATTTTTCACGGATACTTTGGCAAGCTGATTTTCCGTGGTGCCATATTTCCTCATGTGTTCTCTGGCTGCTAATGCATTGAGCGCAGTCAGGGTGACTCCGTTCCATTGTTCAAACGGTCTGTCTGCTGCCATCGATATGATCTCTAGAGCCTCGGAAGTTTCCTGAAGTGTCATCTTCTCGACTCCACAGCATATTACGACGTCGAACAAACCAGAAAGGATTCCAAGGACTCCTTGACGTAATGCCGATCCGCCCGAAGACGAAACAGCCTCGACTCTCACAGCGGGGATGTTCTTGAGACCATAGTTATTCACAAAACCCCCTGCCACATTACCGCGATGCTCGAAGGACTCAAACGCCTGACCAACATACGCAGCTTTAATATCCTTCTTGTCTAATTGCTCGCATCTGTGGAACAGCTCGTCTAGTGCCTCATTGAAAAGCTCGGCACCCGACAAACCCTCGCGCTTTCCATACTTTGCACAGCCCGCAGAAATTACCGAGCAGAGTGGACGACCCAAGCAAACAACCTATCTAGGAATCTTGTATGCAGTCCGGTTATTCTACTTTTCATTGCTTGCCATCTTAACAACTGTGGAGAGAGAAAACCAATCATCGATAAGCTCCTTAGAATCAGTTTGATTGTACTTTTCAAATAGCGACCTCTTTCCGAGTTCCAAGGAACCGCTATCTCTGACAAGGCTTGCACCTGCGTCATACTTGAGAGGGCCTATTTCGATATGAACGTGATCATTTTTCTCCAGGTTTCTCATCCAATCGGGATGCTCACCTTAATGACTGGTATAGATATTTCCATTGGCGTATGCAAACCAAATCTGGACTCTGTGAGGCCTTCCGGTCTTCCTTCCATTGGTAGTGAGGTACATAACTTTCTCGTTCTTCTCACGCTCAATTCCTGGGAATCCTGCCTGAGACAACGACATTTCGCCACGAATGAATGGCGCCGGAGGTGGGATTTGAACCCACATGCCCCAAAGGGGCGCCGCGTATCTTGAAGCCCTATTTACTTCCCGGGATTTTAACCCTGAGAAGGATCTCGAGCGCGGTGAGCGACCAGATTGCTCAACCCCGGCTTTTTCTCATTTACAAGAATTCTTGATTAAAAGAGGTTTTTGTCAGATGACTACGTCCTCTCCATATTGGTCCCACAAGGCCGAGATTTCACTAGAGCCTTATGTCGGCGGTTCAATGATGGATTGTGCTAGTTATTCCCATGCATGACCGCCCTAAACAGAGAGACATTCAACGGGGAAAACATTGAGGTTCATATCGAGGAACTCACGAAATCAGACAAATCAGCAACTAGTTGAGGAACCTGTAAGGGGATCAAAGTAACCGAGTAGGTTGACACAGGTTTCCGTAGGATTGATAGACATAATTGAAGATATCAAGAAAAGCTAAACGCCGCAAGAGTTCTTACACTTGTTCAATGCGATAGATTTTGACGGTGGAAAATGCTATTGTGGCAGCTCGGATCTTTACGTTCTAGAAATCGACCTGCCCTAAACGGATCTACGAACCCGGATGCAAGGACAAGCTAGAAGAGATCCGTCATGCAATTATTGCAATGAATCAATTGGAAGAATGCAATTGTTCATTGAAAACATTGAGATTTATACTGGGAGAGGGGATACAGCTACCATCAAAAACTAGGGTATTCGGGTATTAGGTACGTATGAGAAACTCTTTATAACTACATTGTTCTATATACTCTTTCATCTTCCGACGCTGCTCTAAAGGTGAATTGCTATAACAACACAAGAAGACGTGGCTTCCGAGCCAAAACCAGACGAATCTCAAAGACAGGCATACAAGAAAAACTACACTTACGAAGACTGGCTTCGAGAACAGGCCGAGGAAGCACAGAGGGAGGCAAGGAAGAACTCTAGCCCAAACCTTGCAGTCTCGTCGATGCCTGCATTTGCTAGCTTGGAAGACGTCTTGAGATATTTTCTCTACGAAGAGGCAGGTCTGATACTAGACGCAGGCGCTGACAAGTTAGAATCATCATTGATCTTGCACAACATGGAATCTGTGGCTATCAGTAAGTCGCCTATCTCTCTGACAACGAGAAAGTCAGAGGGCTTTTCCGGAGAGGTAATTGTCGCCTCGATAACATCACTTCCATTCCGAGAGAACGCTTTTGTCAGGTGTGTGTGCTCAAAGGGCCTTGAAGGACTTGCAAACACGATACAGGTCACTAATGCCTTGGTAGAGTTATCAAGGGCGTGCAAGACAACTGTAGTGACACTGAGGCGCTACGGCGACAGCATTGTGCACAGGGTGATTTTCACAAGAATGTTCGTTGACCGGCTAGTAAAAGGCATTGGAATTCACTACGGGATTCTGAGACGCGAGGACGGCGATTTCGTAATCTACCTGCTCTCAAAGGGGCTTCAGAGTCAGCAGTCTCTTGCAATGGAGTACGCGGGTGAATCAATGTCCCAGAAGCTAGTGGGAAGAGCAAAGGCAAAGCAGGCATAACGCATTTATCCCGATTGTTGGAGTAGAAGCCTGACCAATGAGCAGCAAGAAAGACAAGAACAAGGCGCCGATGCCAGCTTCTAGCGCGGGGCTGCTCCGCTTTTTCGAGGATGAGACTTCTGGCATAAAGATCCGCCCAGAGATCGTCGTGGGACTCTCGGTCGCGCTGGTCATTGTGTCAGTCCTTCTCAGATTTGTAATAAGCGCTCCATAATTCTGTAAATATTCGCCGTATTGGAGTTATCTCTCTAGAGTGTAGTCTGTTGGCAAGCGACCCGTCAGGAAACCTCGCGAGGCGCTACAGGAGGCTTTTTCGCCTGCCCTCTCTTCCGACGAGCGTCGCAGCTACAAGCATCATAACCATCGCTCTGGCAGTAACCGTAGGTCTTTCCCTAAAGAGGCCTGCTTCATCCATAGTAACATTCGCAGTACTCGCCGAGCTTGTGCTACTGCTCACGGTCGGGATCGACGCCGTTGCCCTGAAGAGCGGCATCGCAACATACCGGAGACTTGCGGCAATATCGATCCTGAGCAACCTTGTATGGTTGGCAGCTGCACTCGTCGGAAGCTTTGTGAATCTCGAGGCAAACGACGCACCTAAGCTTGTCGCACTAGTGATCTTAGGTTTACTGTTCGCGGTATCGTTCCGAACGTTCATTTTATCCTCTATATTCTATGGCAGGATATTCTACGCGCTGCCGCTGTCTTTAGTCCAACCTGTGCTACTCGCAATACCAATTTTCGAGTTGCAGAATGTCTTGGTCATGTCTGCTCCTATAATTCTGGCAATCTCATTAGGTGTGTTGTATGTAATCGCGATGGAAGTGTACCTTTACAGGATCAACAACTCTCTACCGATAGCTGGCTTGCGACCTCTCCAACTTTTGCAGGCGTTTCTCAGTGCGTGGGTGCTTGAAGACCCTGGGAAACTCGAGAAGGTGTTTGATCACATAAGCAGAGAAACCACTGTGAGCACCGGGCTTCTTCGGATCGAAAGCTCAGTAAAAAGCGCATTGCTCGTCGTCCCAGGAATTCATCCAGGACCGTTCCATCCTGTTGGCTCGAGTAACCTGCCGGGCGAGATCTATTCAAATCTGAAGACAAATGAGGTTGTTCCGCTCACGGTGCACTCGATTTCCGATCACGAGCTCAACCTTTCTTCGAAGGAAGAGGTTTCGAAGTACATCTCGACGCTGAAAGAGCCCAACAAGATAGACGAAGGGAGGTCGATGACGTGTTCCGTAGTCAAGACGAAAGGAAAAGCAACTGTAACCGGAATCGCTTTTGGGCAAACCTGCCTGGTCATGCTTACGCAGGCACCACATGGCATGGAAGATTTCCCGCCATCTGTCCGAACCGAAATTCAATCTTACTCTAAAGAAGCAGGGTTCAGGTATTGCCTCGTCATCGACACGCATAACTCGGAAGGGGCAAAGCCGAACGAAGAAGAATGTGGCGATGCTGTCAGCGCGGCGAAAGAAGTCGTGACCGAGTTGAAAGATTCGAAGAGAGAACCGTTCACGGTCGGACTGTCACATAGCATGGGAGGCGGGTTGCCACGTGATGTTGGTCCGGGCGGAGTAGGCTTGGTTTTGTTTGGTGGCAAGGAAGGCGAGTATTGCCTTGTGATAACAGATGCAAACAACGCAAAACTTGGATTCAGGGAAGAATTGTTTGGGCAATTTGAGAAAGTGACCGGCGCAAGAATTCTCGAGATCTGCACATCGGATACACACGTAACTGCCGCTAGGACAACGGGTGCCAAAGGATACCTTGCGTTGGGCGATGTCGTCGCAGTTGATCAATTTGTCAAAATGCTCAAATCGCTTTACGATGAGGCAAAAGCGAATAAGGAAGAAGGTTCTTATTCAACAATGGAGATTCAGAGCAGTGTAAAGACTATCGGCGGCGAGATGCTTGATCAATTCTCGGCTATAATGGATAAAACGTCAAATACCGCCAAGACGGGAGCGAAATTGCTGGCAGCTCTGGGAGTTGTCGTTGTATTGCTCACAATTCTCTGAGTGCCTGACATTTGAAATGAGTCACGTTGCACGGATGAATTCTAATGATGACGAACCAGATTTTGACGAACTTTTGGATGAGCAGGACAAGGATCGGACACGCATTATAATTAGGTCAGAGACTCGAAGATTTACGAAGCCAACGACGATAATAAAGGGACTCTCGAATGAAAAGGGAGAGCTAGAAAGAGTGGCACGAGAACTGAAAAAGTCGCTGGCGACTGGGGGAAGCGCGAAGGATGGCCTGATAATACTACAAGGAGATCACAGGGAAGGTGTGAAAGAGATGCTGGTAAAACTCGGATACTCTAGCACGAATATAGACGTGGAGTAGCTTTGGCTCACGAGGATTTTCTTCCAGAAACGAATAGAAGCACGGATGCTATTATCGCGATAAGTAAGATTGCAACGGCATAAGTGGCTGCTACGGCAAAGAATGACGAGATCGATGCAATCACAACTCCCCACGCCAGGTACACCCTAAGCTCTTGCCTTAATACGAGCACAAATGACGAAACCATGGTCCATATTCCCAGAAGGAGAATCGATAGAAACACGGCATTCGATATCGAAATCAATCTCAGAAAGTAGAAAACGAAAGGAACTAAGAGAACAACAACCACTCCCTCTCCATAAGCGATTCGCATAGCGGTTCGAATACACTTCGCGCTTGTGATATTTATACAATGAAGATGCTTGCATTACTGCTTTTAAGTGGGAAGGGGATTCAACGAAACGTGCCAAAGAATAGAAGCGATGTCTTCGCCCCGAAGGGCCTCTTGAAAATGCTAATCCTCAAGATTTCTTCAATGAAACCCGTGACTGGTGTGGAGATCATGGAAGATGTGCCGAAGATGACTGAGAACCTCTGGTCGCCCAGTCCGGGGTCAGTGTACTATCTTTTGGGGGAGATGGAAGAAAACGGCTTGATCATTCGGGTTCCTACTGGCGAGCCGGGAGTCAAGAGATATGTGTCCTCGGAGAAAGGAAAACTCAGCTTGGAAACCTTCAAACTGGACATCAAGAGAAACCTGCACAGACAACTCGTTATGCTTAGGGTTCTGTCAGACCTGTCGGACAACAACAATCTATCAGAGTCGATAACGAGCATCGCCAAGAAGATTGGTGCCAGATAGTTAACAAATATTCATCCAATTCTAAAGAACGCTTAAAAGATTGGCAAGCAGCACTTTGCTTATTGCAAGAAGCTGGCTCTGTACTTCATCTGGCGCGGAGCGGACGCCTGATACTTAGGAGCAAGATTACTACGATCAGAGAAGGTACCGTGCTTGTCGACGAGAAAGGAAGAAGATCTTGCAAGGTCTTCGAGATTATAGGTCCGGTTTCAAATCCATACATTTCAGCTCAACCATTGACTGATAGGATAGAGCGGATAACTGGAATGAAGCTGTACTTACCTGATAACCCTTCGAACGTGAGTGATAGAACATTTGGTGCAAAGTCTAACAATCGTAGAGTAGAAAAATTTCACGCGCGGAGGAATAGGTAATTTTTGGGCGCCGAAAGAAGAGGAATCGGAATAAGCGGCACAAACGAGTGCCCGAACTGCAGAAGCAAGCTGATTGGCGATTTCGAGAAGGGCGAGGTACTGTGCCCAAAATGCGGTTTTGTAGCATTAGACGAAACAATCGACACAAATCCTGAATGGAGGGCGATGGATTATCAAGAGAGAAGCAAGAGAATCCAGGTCGGAATGCCAAGCACTCTTTCACTTCACGATCAAGGGTTGTCCACTGACATCTCAGGGGAGAACCGTGACGCGCACGGCAAATTCCTTGATTCCTTTAATAGGCAAACAGCTTTGCAGATGAAGAAATGGCAACGTAGAATCAGGACATCTTCTTCCGGCGAGCGCAGCCTTTCAATTGCCCTTTCGAAGATTTCAGAAGCAGCGGATTTGCTGAGATTGCCTTCTTCTATCATCGAAGATGCATCGCTCATTTTCAGAAAATCCGCAAAGCAAGCGGTTTCAAAGAGCAAATCAATCTCAGGAATGGCCGCAGCTTCGCTTTACCTGGCTTGTCGCAGGAGTAATGTCAACAGATCTCTGAAAGAGATAGCAAAAGCCGCCGGAATCCAAAGTAGAGCTGCCGCGAAATATTACAGGGTGTTGATAAGTGAAGTTGAAAACAATTATGTGCCGCCCCCGACTGTGCAGAAGTACATTTCAAAACTTGTCAACAAGGAGAAAATAAACACGCGGGTCGAGCGGCTCGCACTCGAACTCGCAGGACGTACAAATGAAAGTGAGATCTCCAGTGGCAAAACGCCCGCGGGTCTCGCTGCAGCGTATGTGTATATCGCATCTGTAATGTGTGGCGAGCACATCCCGCAGAGGGAGATTGCTGAGTTTGCCGAAGTTACAGAGGTTACAGTACGAAATAGATGTCGTGAGATACTGGAGAAATTTACCATCAGGCAGAAGTTGCGGCAGTCGCCTCTCTGACACTCCTGTCCAAATCGCTTAGCGAGGTTTGGTCAGGACATCAACTAGAACTGTCTGTTTCTCCGACTCTACTGCCTGAATGGCCTTTTCTAACACCAGTCTTATTTCATCTGGTCTTACAACAGGGCCCATTCCCTTGACTCCCATTGATTGAGCCAGCGTGGCAAAATCTACTGGTGGGTCATCAATGTCTCCTCCATTATGGAGAGCGGCCTCCTGATCTCTCCCGCGCATCTGCGCTACAATTGCGTTATGATGAGCGTCATTGTAGTAACTCTTGTTGTTGAGCATTACAATCAGCAGAGGAATTCTGTGGTGTGCTGCCGTCCAAAGTGCGCTCGTGGTATAAAGCAGGTCACCGTCAGGCTGGAAATCAATGACTAATTTGCCTTGGTCCATCAACCCCAACGATGCTCCAATAGACGCAGGTACACCGTAACCTAAACCACCTGCTCCGCTTGAACCTAGGAAACATCCAGGTTCTTCAAGCTTCCATGTGCGTCGAATCCATTCTCTGAACTGCCAGGCGTACGAAACGACCCAGTTCTTCTGCTTGACAGCTTCCCAAGACTCATAAGCAAGTCTGGGCCACGAAATGGGCACATCGTCCCATTGTGCTTTCGCCTCCTTTGTCCAACGCTGTATAAGTTCTTGCTGATCAGCCCTAGCGCGCTCAATCCTTTCGGTGATGGACCTCTTTCTCGAGATGTCTGTATCCACTATCTTCCTGCAAATTTCTACGAGCCGGGGAATTGCTACCGATGTATCTGCAAGTACGGAGACTTCAGCCGGGACCAACGCCTGATAATCCGAAGCCCATGACTTTGTCAGAATGTCGTCTAGTCCAATCTTGACAATCCTGACGTCATTTCTGGTTAGATAGCTGTAGGTCTTCTGATGCATATCAACGGAAGTTATCACGAACTCAAGGTTGGGCGCTTCGAGTGAAAGTATCACGTCGGCCGTCTTGAAAATTCCCTTGTCGGCGTAGGCTAGCGGATGGGTATTTGGGAAGTTGAAGGACTCTAGTGAGTCGTATACATACGATCCGGTTATCTCAGCAAGCTCAACAAGCGATTTTACAGTTTTCTTTGATCTTCCTACTCTACCTGCAACGATAACTGGCTTTTGCGCTAACATTAGTATCCTGGCAATTTGTTCGAGAGAATCCTGATCTGCTCCAATAGGGATTGGCGGCGAATGGACTGCTTTCGTTGGCAAGGAAGGGGTTTCCGCAGGAGATATCGGATGTTCCAACGAATCGAACTCCAAGCAGATGAACACCGGAGCCATCGGTTCCGTAGTAGCTATGTTGTAGGCCCGTGCAAAGGACGTAGGTACGCTCTGAATGTCTACTGGGAAGTCATCCCATTTCACATAATTTCTCAAAAGCTCGTTCGGTGTAGTCGCGCTGTGAACCCAATCTATCCATGGTCTCTTTCTCGGTGTGGAAAGTGGCCCGCTGGCTCCCATTATTATCATTGGCACTCTGTCAACCCATGCGTTATAGACAGCCATGCTGGCGTGCATCGGTCCCACAAGGTCATGAACGAGAGCAACCATGGGCTTTTCCGTCGCTTTTGCATATCCGTGCGCAATTGCCACTGCTATCTCTTCGTGACAGGCTGATATGCACTTGGGGGAAACGTCCCTGCCATAATTAACTAGCGATTCCCACAAACCCCTGAAAGTAGAGCCTATATTCGACGCAACATAGTCTATCCCATACTCTCGGAGAATATCAACGATAAAGTCCGAAGAGTACTTTTGAACAGTTTCTTCTTTATTAGGGGTTGCTGTTTGATTATCAACATTGGATGAGTTCAATTCAATGATGCACTCTTCTTTGACTCGCAAATTAATATGAACTTTTTATGGCTATGTGCTCGTGGTTGCAGTTTGAACCTTTGTCTTTACACAATACTGCGCATCTCTCATTCACGATTCTAATCTGCGTGTGCGGATAGGAACTTGAACGCTTGCAAAGTGCGCCTTAACTGTGCTAGATCTTCTGGGGTTTAGGATAAGAACGTGAAAGGTTTTAATCCTACTTTCCCGCATTGATCCATCTATACTTTATCGGTGACATTGGTGGCCACTGGCGATTCTGAATCTCACGGCTCTTCATTAGATGTAGCATCTGATGTCTACAAGCGCGTGTTAGACCATGGAGTGGAAGGAGTACTTCAAAGCATCGTATGTAAAGACTTGAAGTTGTCTAGTAGAGACGGATCGCGGTTGGTGATCCGACTGGAACGGCGTGGAATGATAAGAAGGGAAAAGATACTTGAGGATGGCCGATGGACTTACAAGCTTACACCATTGCTTCTGCCGGTGCAAATTAGATCAATTGAACAAGCACCTTGTATCACATGCCCCTACGAATCAAAATGCTCGTTGACTGGAGTGGTAAGTCCTCTTTCTTGTCCTTGGATTTCCGAATGGGTCGTAAAGGAATTTCGAGAGAGATCTCAGATTTCAGTTAAACTCCCAGTCGACCCGCAACACATGATGGGGACAAAACGTGTCACTGCAACAGCTCGATGATCAAAGAGAGCTACAAATCGGTTACCAGTTTTCTGATTCCAAAAAGTGCTGAATCGTAATGCGACTCGAGCAAGCGAAACGTGATCATTATCGGAAACTGGCCAGAGAAGAAGGCTACCGAAGTCGCGCTGCGTACAAACTTCTTCAAATCGCTAGCAAGTATCAGATCATTAGAGAAGGATTCAAGGTAATCGATTTGGGTTGCGCTCCTGGAGGTTGGCTGCAGGTAGCCTCAAAACTGGTGGGAGATCGGGGCGCAGTCTTCGGTGTAGATGTGACAGAAGTCAAACAAATTGACAGAAAGAACGTAACGATACTCCGTGACGACATTAGCTCGAACATGTTCAGATCCAATCTCTTAAACGCGATTGGAAAAGGAAGGGCAGACTGTGTCCTGGCAGATCTCTCCCCAAAGCTCTCCGGAATCTGGGATATGGATCACTTTAGACAAATTGAGCTGTGCCACATGGTTGTCGATATCCTCCAAGATATATTGGCGACGGATAGCTCAACGCTCATGAAAGCCTTCCATGGCTCCGAGCTAGAATCGCTTGTTTCGCGATTGAGAGGCTCATTCGAACGAGTTGAAATTTCAAAACCAGAAGCGAGTCGTAACAAGAGCAGCGAGGTGTACCTTGTTTCAATGGGATTTAGCGGACAAGTTCCTTCAAGATCGACCGAATCTCATTCTGGGGAGCGTCGGTTCTTAGAGCTCGAGGATTCAGGCGCGTACGGCTGGCATTCCGACCGACTGAATTGAGCTTTGATATCACATCATTGATTCTTGGAGTCCTTACACCCATCTGATCAGCAATAGCAGAAAGATCGTAATAGGTTGCGAGTTCGAGCTCATCATCGAACAATGAAAGTTTCGAGATTTTCCTGCACTCTTCCAGAAAGGGTCCTGATTGTATCTTACCCGTCCACAAAGGACCAGCAAAACTCATGCTTAAATTGAGGCAATCAGGACATTTCGAATTGATTTCCGCTCTTTTTGACAGTTCGTCCCTAGCGATTAACTTTCTGAACCCACACCGAAAGCAGTGGCCGATGTATCCTATGTTGTGCCCATTCTCACGCGAATTTCTGTTTCCGACCAATACTTTCGAGTAGACTCTGAAATAATGCATATCGTGGTGACAAAAAAGGGGTTCGATTGATAACTCCAACCTCATGGCAGTAAGCGAAAGCAATCCGAAGATAAGTCGTAGTCCAACTTCGTGGGAGTACTCGCTCCGAAGCGGTAGTCCCTGGTACTTGCGTAGTGCCACTCTGGGATATACACCGCACAACACCCCGCTGTCGGTGGCAGAAACAGAAAGCAACCCGCCATCCTTCATTGATCTTAAGGCGCAGTCAATGAATGGGCTAGGAGTACCAAATGGGTCCAAATCAACGGCATCGAATCTTGCACCACTTGTCTCCTCTCGAGACGAGAGGAATGCGCACACTTCTTTCACGGAGAATTTGCATCTGTCTGTGACCTGATTCAAACTGGCGGACTTTTTCGCTAGTTCAATCGATGTGTAGCTAATGTCGTTTAAGACGACGTTGAATCTACCTGATTCGTTAGCTACTCTTATGCCACGCGCACCGCACCCTGAAAGAGAATCCGCAAATACTAGTTCATCTCCGCAAGTTGCAGCATAAGCATTGTAGCAGACCATGGACACGTCGCGGACGAATTTGCCCCTGGAATTGAAGAAACTGGGGAATTTTGACGGTTCGGGCGTGTCGGGCACAACTAGTTGTGTAGCGCCTTCGACAATCGTCTTGATGGCGATGGACGTGGACATTCTATCAAGATACATTCTTTTCAACGATTATAATAATGCGTATTCAATAGGGGGGCTGAAATAGATTGAGCAAAACGAGGATCTGGCTCTTAACAGGCGAGCCAGGAGCTGGAAAGTCGACTGCACTATCGCGGATAATGCTTTCAGTTAGATCCAAAGGTTTCACTGTCGGCGGGATGCTAACCAGAGAGATCAGGAAACATGGGGAGAGGGAAGGATTTCTTCTTGTGAATGTAGCGACGGATGAATCCCGATTGCTAGCTAGCGTTTCAGGAATCACAGGGCCGAGGATAGGCAAGTATAGGATTGATCTCAATTGCCTATCGGTTGTCGCAGTATCGGCGCTTGAACACGCCCGCATTTCTTCTGACATTGTGGCATGCGACGAAATCGGCCCGATGGAGCTCTTGAGCCGGGATTTCCGGGAAGAAGTCAGATTGGCAATTCTCGAATCATACAAGCCTTGCGTTTGTGTCGTGCACAAGAGTTATTCTGATCCATTGATAGATGATCTAAAGAAATCGACAGATGCACGGGAAATAGAACTTACTTTGGAAAATAGAGACTCGGTTACTGAAGAGGTACAGAAAGACATAATTCAAG
>DAHVAI010000213.1 GCA_027314685.1 Nitrososphaerota archaeon
AGCAAGGAGAGGAAGATTCCAGCCCAGCCTGATTCGCCGATCCCAAAAATATCCCCTTTCGTAGTCATCTGATTTCCTATAGTAGTACGGGCAATTGTAATTCCAAAGTTCGTAACAGTTTGATTGTTCGGATACAGCAAAAGCCCAGCGGCCATGAAGGAGTACAATGCTCTGAAATAAATGAAGGGTTGAGCTGTCGGATCGTAGTAGATTGGGTTGGGATTTGCTCGTTGCGATGCGTCTTGGTACTGCGAATTCCAAAGTGACTTTGCAAAATTCAGGATCGTGTCATTACCTGATTTCAAACCCCATAGAGCCAGCCCGTACGTATCTATGCCCCACGACGCAGGCATAGAGACATCTGTCCCATTTCTCGACAAAGCAGTTGGAATTAGCCCTAGTTGTTGCTGCGGCATCGTCCAGTCAGATCCGCTCTGCAGAATCATATCGTAGCCGAATTGATGACTTGTGCCCCCGAAAGCTGTCAGACCGCCTCCGGCTGTGCCCCAGTTATTCTGTTGAACGAATCGCAACGACTGACCGAAGAAGTTGTAGACGTAATCTATTTCTGAAAGATTCTGCGGGTTCAATGGTTTGATCAGAAAACCGCTCGCAAATTCTGGATTCTTGAAACCTGACCAATACATCGAAGTCATGTAGGAAGTTCCAGCGACAGTTGAATTATAGACATGGCTGTTAGTGATCGCGGGATTAGTGTTGTTGAATGTTTCCGAAAGCACCGTGCCGTTTGCAAGTTTCAACCAGCCCCACCAGGGAATGTAAGGAGTGAACAGATTGAAATCTCCAAAGCCCCAGTTCACATCATCAATCTGAATGGGAGCGCTGCCTAGATTGTACACCTGATACTGAGGTTGAACGTAATCCTGTCCGAAGCCTAGAGTAATGTTGAACCATGAATACAGACTGTGCTGAGTATCTATTCCCATCCACTCATCAATATGAATCGCAGAACCATTTCCTCCTGAGACATAGAGCTTATACGGAGCAAATCCGACGTACAAACTATATGGAAAGATGATGCGGCTGTTCTGACCTGTAGCATTCGTGTGCATGTCCCAAAGGAAGAGGTCGGTCATGTAGGGTGTAGACCCGTCGACTGTTCTCTCCTGCTGCTGAATTGAGGTAGTGTTGCTTGTCAAGTGGAAATTGGTCGCATTTTCATCTTGTCCAACCAAACCAATCGCAATGGATTGCTCATAGACATCCAAACCAGCGAGCGCAGAGTGATTAGTCAGGCCGATGATTCCATTTGTAGCGTACCAGTAGCCATCTGGCATGAAGACTCCCGATCCTGGATTCGGTGAGTTCGCGCTTCCCAAATCAACGATACAATAAATCGCATCAAAATATGCCGATGAGTTGACGCCGTAGCTAGAATCGGTCCCGACGACTATGTAGTTCAGCGTTGAACTCCCTGGTATCACGTTTCCAGTCCCGAGAATCTGGGAAAGATTCAGATTCAGAGTTGCATAATTGTAATTAATGGTCTGCGACATGGCGTTGTATCCCTCATAGGGTAAGTCAAAACCTCTTGTTTCCACTTGCCCAGAAACGTGAGGGATATCGGAAGCGGAAACTGTCCCATTTTCAAAAACAATCGTTCCCCCACTTGTTACGATTGCTACGAAATAACCACTTGTTGAGGAATTCGTCCTGCGTTCAACGCTAAAACCCAGAACATTTTGCGTTCCGCCAAGCTGTGCAAAAGTGGGAAGGATTGGCACATTGGCATAAGCCTCGTCACTTTGCGAATCAAAGGAAAAGGTGATTGTGTATGCATGTGCCGTGTTTGTATTCACCGTGAAGTATGGGTGAAACGCACAGCCTGGCGCGAATGTTATGCTACTTGTTCCGGTAGATACAAGGCTCTGGTAAAGAGTCGCAGTTGAAGTCAGATTGATGGTCGAAGAGACAGCAGTCCAGGGAGATGACTCTACACTATACGAACTACAGGTTTCATTCATGCCTGCGGTAAGCGTAGCTCCCACAATACTGGTATTTGCAGAAATGAAGGCGTCGAGGGTGATCGTCTGGTTGGGCGCGATTACCTCCGAGGATCCCAGAGAAGGATAGCTATAGAATGACCAAGTGTAAGGATTGGTGCTCGTCACTAATGTCGAGGAGGCTGTTCGGGCAGTCGATGAATAGCTCGCGGTATAGTTTCCTATGATCCCACTGTTGAGAGACGTAGCCGGATCGTAATGGGCAAAGAGAGAGATGTATTGCGGCTGAAACTCTTGCGAGAATGCCGAAGCACCCGATACTGTTGACGTGTACACGGAATACGATCCATCAGTCGCGGCATTGTTTGTAGTATTCCCAGTCCCCGTCAGAGACCAATCAAGCGGAAGATTTGACGACGAGTTGAGGTTTTCAAAGGAAGGGTTGCTTACGGAATTGGATGTGATATTGTAACCCGTAGAAGCGAGCTGAGTAGAATTAACATGAAGATAGGTACTGCAACCACTGACGATTCGGTTTGGAAGATATATGTATCCGCTTTCGTTGATTGCGTTATTCATAATGAAGCTTGCCGCATCGTTAGCATAGGTCGAATCATTAAGCTCGGAGAAGGCAGTCAGCATCTTACCAGCATCGTCCATGTAGTAGTTGCAGTAATCATTTCCTCCCGCGGAATCATAGGTGGGATATGCCCTAAACCCTAGTCCTGGTTGATACATTGACTCCAGATACTTGTCGTATTGAGGAAAGTTAGTTCCAGGATTGCACGAGATAGAAATGCAATTGCTACTCGCACTAACCATAGGAACAGGAATAAGGGTTGCAAGGATCTGTATCACAAGCGTAACAACGAGCAGAGCAAGAATAGTAATTGAGAGCGCTCTCTTCATATTGTGTCAGGACAATTGAAAAAGCGCTATTGTCCGCCAGTACCAGCTATGAATCCGAGCGCGCCGTAGATCAACAGACCAAGCAAAAGACCCGCAGCGAACATTATCGCGCTTCCAACAACGAAGCCATGTCTAAGGGCGTTAGTATTTTCATCTCCTGATACTATGAAAGCATAGACTAGGTTAGCCAGAAGGAAGCCAATGGGATAGAAGCTGACGGCGTAGTCCAAACCAAATTCCATGCCCACGAGCACGGAACAGAACATGACCAAAAAACCTGCAAGTACTCCATGGAAACGACCACGAGACTCTTCATACCGTCGCCCTATGTCGGTCTGCTCTTGTTGCATTAAGAAAATGGAGGAGTATCCCTCGTATTATAGGTTACGAGGGATTGCCGACCTGCAATGTAATTGAGGTCGACGACATGTTCGAGATTGTGGTCGACGTCGTCATCATGTAATCATAGACGTAGACGCTCTTTGACTGCCAGTTTCCTACACTGACGGAAACTGGGAAGTTAGACGA
>DAHVAI010000169.1 GCA_027314685.1 Nitrososphaerota archaeon
ACAAAAGTCCTTCGAGAACTAGACTACTGTCGAAACTAGATTCCAAGTTTCCTGAACAAACACCCAATGCATTATCCACCGGGTCATAACTGTCAAACTTGGTTGATCTGAATCCCGTAGCCATGATTATAGCAGTAGTAACAGTAGTCGAATTTGCCGAAATCCCGAATTCTATCTGCATTGACCCCGAACCCAGAATCCCAGAAAGTCGTCCAACTGAATTGGACAGATCGGTCATCGTTATTGATTTTTCCGAACATAAATGAACTAGAGAGCTTGAAGCTTCTGATGGATCAACAGTTCTTCTGAAATGACTAGCAGCATTCATTACCGCTTCTCTGTGTTCTGATAAAGGGCCGTCACCTACGCAGAGCACAGAGTAAGAATTTGTCTTTAAAAAGCTCAGAAGTTTGCTCAACCCTATACTGAATTCATGTTCTTGCGCAGAACCCAAAAGCTTGTTCAAAGCGAGTGAAATTTTTTGGTTCACTTGTGCATATGCGTCGATTATGGACATGTCTTGTTGCAGGAGCTCATCGTTATCTATAACGACAACGCCACTGGCAAGGCGTTTTACTGTCTTCAAAGCAGAACCCGCGTAGAAGTGTTTTGACTTCTCAAAAATGTAAGGCATGACTACAATCGCAACGGTTAGTGCCCCTATCGCTCTTGCCTCATTAGCAATCAATGGAGCCAACCCTGACCCATCGCAACCTCCCAAGCCTGCAATTACGAGCACAATTTCACTATCATTGAGTTGCTTCCTGATCCGAGGAAGCTCCTTCAACGCTGAACCCCTTACCTGATAAGGAGAGATTTTGCCAGCCCTTGATCCAATGACTATTTTTTCTCCGTGATTCACATTTGCGACATCGTGCTCGTCGGAAGTGACATATAGAAAATGTTCTAGGAGTTTGCTTTCTCTTGAGAGCTGTGCAGCAATCTTACATCCCGCACTCCCAATTGCAACCACAGCCACCTTTCTACCATAACCAGGACTCGAATAGGGAAAATCTGTTAGTTTCGTTGTCTTTTCGGACAAGGGTTTGGACTCGTTCGTGAGGTGAGAATAGTCCAATATTAATTTCGATGCTTAACTAAAAATCAATCAATAGTCAATTTAGTTTACAATTCTCACCAATCGCAAATATCCATACGTAGAGTTGACGAGGTGCAGTTCTTGACGCATCCAACTACTTCCTCTCCAAGAATCTCATCGGTCTGACGAAGCTGATCCTTCGTAAACAAACAAGGTTTGTATGCGAAATTTCTCCCCACTAAAGCATCCTTCACGATTTCATCGATTAATACGCGCCCCTTCCACCCAATCCACTTTGAATTCGTTTCACGCTGAATGTGCTTAACTAAACTAGTCATTCTGCTCGATCGACTCTTAGATGTGTTTGAGTCGATTTGCCCTTCCAGGGTCGACGCGATCGTTCCTTGTCTGGGACCAAATCGTGAGATATTTACGATGTCAGGCCTTACTTGTTTGAGAAGCTCTTGCGACTGCTCGAATTCCGACTCTGTCTCTGTTGGAAACCCGACAATCATGTCAGTGCTCAATGTGATTCCGGGAATCGCATTCCTGAATACTTTTACCATTTTGAGGAAGTCATCCAGTCTGTAACCCCGCCTCATCAACTTAAGTATCCGCTCACTACCTGATTGCACGGGGAGATGAATGAATTTGAACACTTTCTCATCCTTGAAACAATCTACAAGCTCGTCAGCTAAATTGCGAGTAAGCAATGGGTTCATCATACCCACTCTGATTTTGAAATTACCTTGCAAAGACGCCACTCTTCGAATTAGACTCGGAAGGCTTGACTTCGAGTCCCTGCCATAGGCGGCGTTGTCGGTCGAAGTAAGCCATATCTCCCTAGCTCCTTGATCTATCATGCTTCGAACCTCATCCACTATCTGATCTTCAGGATAGCTGAAAACGTTGCCCTTTATCAGCTTCACTTGACAGAAAGTACATCCACTCAGACAACCTGAGGAAATTTCAACAATACCAACGACTTTGTTCAGCCTGGATCTAGGCATACCTAGCTTCACCAACTTTGAGGAGTCCAGTTTGATTGTTTGCTTGCCCGAAAGTGCGTCATTGATAGTAGGAACTATCTGGTCGAGATTGCCAGGCCCTATCATGCTTAGAGCTGGGTTTATCAACTTGATCTTCGCTGGATCCGCTTTCGGTAGGCATCCCGCAACAATCAATCTTCGTGTCCCATTCTGAGAGATGTCTCTTATTCTGCTGATCATTCTCTGTTCAGTGACTGACTTCACACTGCAAGTTACAAGGACGCTCACATCGGCTGATAACTGATCTTCAACGAGTTCATATCCTCCACCTTCAATAAGTCCTTGCAGTATCTCAGTGTCCGCAAGGCTAGCAGAGCAACCATGTCCTTCAACATACACCTTCTTCCGAGGACTCTCGGCGACTACAACCATCTCTCAAATATGCATTAATTGCATTCTTATCGTTTGCCCAAAGTAC